>JBOGGF010000423.1:0-4098 GCA_050743965.1 Acidimicrobiales bacterium | reverse complement strand
GGGGGAAGCCTGGCGACGGGCGACCGAGGAGCTGGCGCTCCTCGACGCCGTGGGCGCCGACCTCCACCCCAAGTCCTTCCTGACGGGCGAGAGCAGCCCGCTCTTCGTCGGGTCGGCCGTCACCAATTTCGGTGTCCGGCACCTCCTCGACGCCGTCGTCGATCTCGCCCCTTCTCCCGGGCCACGCGTCGACCGGGAGGGGGCCGAGCGCCCGCTGGACGCTCCCTTTGCCGGGTTCGTCTTCAAGGTCCAGGCCAACATGGACCCGTCCCACCGGGACCACGTCGCGTTCCTGCGGGTCTGCGCCGGGCGCTTCGAGCGGGGGACGAGCCTGACCCACGAGCCGACCGGGCGGCCGTTCCCGACCAAGTACGCGGCGTCGGTGCTCGGCGCCGGCCGGGAGACGATCGACGTCGCCTACCCCGGTGACGTCGTCGGCTTGGTGAACGCCAGCGGCCTGCAGATCGGGGACACGCTCTTCAGCGGTCCGCCCGTCGCCTACCCCGGCCTCCCGGCCTTCCCGCCGGAGCTGTTCGCCCCCGTGCGCGCCACCGACAGCGGGCGGTACAAGCAGTTCCACCGCGGCCTCGGCCAGCTGGAGCGCGAAGGGGTCGTCCAGGTGCTGCGCGATCCGGCCGGCCAGGGGCCGCCGCTGCTCGGCGCGGTCGGTCCGATGCAGTTCGAGGTGTTCGCCCACCGCATGGCCAACGAGTTCGGCGCCGCCGTGACCCTGTCGGCCACCCGCTCGCTTGTGGCACGGCGGACCGACGAGCCGACGGCGGACAACCTGCGGCGGGGCGTGGGCGGGGTGCAGGTCATGGCCCGGCGGGACGGGTCGCTGCTGGCGCTGTTCGACAGCACGTACTGGCTGGGTCGGGCCGAGGCCGACCATCCCGAGTGGTGCCTGGAGGCGCCGGTGGAGGGCGTACCCGCCGCCTGAGCGGCGGGCCGCTCACGTCACCGCACGTGGGGCGACCGTCCGACGCTGGCGCTGCACCCCCGGCTGTACGGCAACACCCGTCGCGCGTGAGACTGTGGACCGAGTGGACCGAGTGGACCGAGTGACCACCGAGGGGAGCTGAGGCGAGCGTGGAACTGACGAACGACTTCACGGTGGAAGTCCCGATCGAGGAGGCATGGGCGATCCTCACTGACCTCGAGCGCATCGCCCCGTGCATGCCGGGGGCCCGGCTCGACGAGGCCGAGGGCGAGGAGTACCGAGGGGCCGTCAAGGTGAAGGTCGGGCCGGTGACGGCCGAGTACCGGGGCAAGGCGACGTTCGTCGAGCGCGACGAGGACGGGCACCGCGCCGTGCTGCGTGCCGAGGGGCGGGAGGCCCGGGGGCAGGGGAACGCCAGCGCCACCATCACCGCCCTGCTCGAGCCCCAGGGCACGGCGACGAAGGTCTCGGTGACCACCGACCTCACCATTACCGGCCGGGTGGCCCAGTTCGGCAGGGGGGTGCTGGCCGACGTGAGCACCAAGCTGCTCGGCCAGTTCGTGACGTCGCTGGAGGCGACGGTGCTGTCCGGCTCGGGCACCGGCTCCGACTCAGGCTCCGACTCGGGCTCCGGCGGGAGCGGGACGCCGGTTGGCCCTGCCGCCGACGGTGCGGCGGCGGCATCGTCGCCCGCCAGATCCGCCGGTGCCGCAGGAGTGAGCGATGCCGCGGCGGGCGGGACGGTGGGCGAGACCGTGAACGGCCCGGGGACGTCGAGCGCGTCGAGTGCCGACAGTCCCGCCCAGGCGGCGACGGCGACCCCGGCCGAGGCGTCGGTCGACCTCGTGCGGGTGGTGGGGCCGGCCCTCGCCAAGCGGGCGGCGCCGGTACTGGGCGCGGCGGTCGCCCTGTGGGCGGTGTGGCGGGCGCGCCGCCGCCATCGCCGGTAGCGGCGACCGGGCGCGCCGGCCGACCGCCGGCGGGACAGCAGGGAGCGGGCCAGGACAGCAGAGGCGTCGGCCGACCGCCGGTTGCCGCGGCGTGGGGCACATGGCCATCGACACCGTCGTGGGGTCCGGGCGCATGGGGGCACGACCGTCGCCGCGCCAAGGGTGGGTCTCGTATGCCGGTGCCCGCTCCGTTCGAGTACCGGCCCTCCTGTGGTCCGCCACGGCGAGTCCTGCCGGGGCGCCATCGTCCTCGTCGCCTCCGACGGGTGGGACACCGACCCGCCCGAGGCCATGGTGGCGGCGATGGCCCGGTTGCGACGGCGGGCTCACCGGGTCGTCTGGCTCAACCCTCGCTGGTCGGCGCCCGGGTACGCGCCACTCGTCGGCGGCTTGGCGGCAGCCCTGCCCCACTGCGACGTGGTGCTCCCGGCCGACACCATCCGGGCGCTGGGCGACGTCGTGGCGGCGATCACCGGCGGCGTGTGAGCGACGGACCGGCTGGCGGGCTCCGGCCGGCTTGCGTTCGCCGTGGTGGGCCGAGCACACTCGGCCACCGTGCGGTCCGGCTGGCTCCACCGGGAGCCCGCCGGTCGGCCCGTCGACCCGTCGTCGCCGTGGAGGAGGACCGTTGCCACCCCAGCCCGCCCCGAGCCCCAGCTATTCGACGACCGTGCGGATCGAGGCGCCGGCCACGGAGCAGCTGCTCGGGCGCCTGGCGGGCTCGGTGGACCAGCGGGGAGCGCAGGTAGTCGCCATCGACCTGGTCGAAGCCACGACGACGGGGGCGAGGGTCGACGTGACCTTCAACGCCGTGGACGAGACGCACGTCGAGGCGGTGACCGATGGGCTGCGCCAAGACGGCTACGTGGTGCGCAACGTGTCGGACCGCACGTTCCTCTCCCACCTGGGGGGCACGATCGAGGTGGTGCCGCGCGCGCCGGTCCGGACGCGCGAGGAGCTCTCCCGCATCTACACGCCCGGCGTCGCCCGGATCGCGTCCCACCTCGCAGCCCATCCGGCGGCTGCTTGGAACCTCACGGTCAAGGGCAACACCGTGGCCGTCGTCACCGACGGCAGCGCCGTGCTCGGCCTCGGTGACATCGGGCCCCTGGCCGCGCTCCCGGTGATGGAGGGAAAGGCGGCGCTCTTCCAGTCGTTCGCCGGGGTGAACGCCTTCCCCCTATGCCTCGCCACCCGTGAGGTGGACGAGATCGTCGCGACGGTGCGGGCGGTGGCACCGGGCTTCGGTGGGGTCAATCTCGAGGACATCGCCGCGCCGCGTTGCTTCGAGGTGGAGCGTCGGCTCCAGGACGCACTCGACGTGCCCGTGTTCCACGACGACCAGCACGGCACCGCCGTCGTGGTCCTGGCGGGCCTCGTCAACGCCTGCCGGATCACGGGCCGGACGATGGGCGACCTGCGGGTCGTCGTCGTCGGGATCGGGGCGGCGGGCACGGCGATCTGCAAGATCCTCCTGGCCGCCGGCGTGCGTGACCTGGTGCCGATCGACCGGGACGGGCCCCTGCGCCCGACAGCCGACCTTCCGCCCCACCACCGAGAGCTCGCTCGCCAGCGCGCCGACCGGCGGGTGGCCACGTTGGCCGAGGCGGTGCGCGGCGCCGACGTGGTGATCGGGGTGAGCCGGCGGGGCGCCTGGGATCCACGATTGCTCGGGGCGATGGCGCCGGACCCCATCGTCTTCGCCCTCGCCAATCCCGATCCCGAGGTGCTGCCGGCGGAGCTGCCGCCGAACGCCCTCCTCGCCACCGGCAGATCCGACTTTCCCAACCAGGTGAACAACGCGCTGTGCTTCCCTGGCATCTTCCGCGGCGCCCTCGATGCCCGTGCGTCCAAGATCACCGACGCCATGCAGCGTGCCGCCGCCAACGCCATCGCCGACGCCGTGACCGACGCCGAGCGCGCCATCGGGGTCATGGTCCCTTCCCTCTTCCATCCCGAGGTGCACCATTCCGTGGCCGCCGCGGTGGAGGCGGCGGCGTAGGGGGAGCGAGGTCGTGGGCTGCCGACGCCCCACGTAAGAAAGTCGTGCTGGACCAGGGCGTCGGCTGTGGCGCGTCCGGGCGTTGGCGCGTCCGGGCGTGGGCTACGTCCGGGCCGGCCTCCCGGCGCCGGGGTCGCCCGTCGCAGGATCGGCGGCGGTGCCCCGGCGGAGCCCGACGGCCAACGGGGCGCTCGCCACCAGCAGGG
>JBOGGF010000422.1:0-2557 GCA_050743965.1 Acidimicrobiales bacterium | reverse complement strand
CCGGCGCCCAAGCCATCGACATCCCCACCTATCGAGCCACCGGCCAGATAACCCTCGACCCCGCTCAAGCCATTACGGATGCCCAGCACTACCTTGCTGCGACCGGCCACACTGGCACCGTTCAAGTCAACGGTGAGCAGGTCACCGTGACCGTGACCATCATCCAACCGACCCAGATCCTCAACCTGGCCGGTATCGACCACCTCACCGAGTCCGGTACCGGCACCGCCACCGCGGAACAAGGCATCGGCTAGACGATGACTTCAAGACCGGCGATGACCAGTGTGGCGCGAGTGGTGAAAGGCCTCGGCGCGCTCACGCTCCTGGCCGCCGTAGTCGTCGGCATCCCGTGGGCGTTGTGGCACTTCGTCGGTTGGCCCTTGCCCCACCATGTCCCCTCCGCCGCCCAGGTTGGCCGGGCCCTCAACCACCAGGGCATCCCCGACCAGACCCTCGTCGACGCTCTCGCCGTCGCCGTGTGGATCACCTGGGTCACCCTCGTCACCTCCATCGCCGTCGAGATCCCCGCCGCCCTCGCCGGTCGGCGCGCCCCCCGGCTCCCGCTTGCTGGCATGTTCCAGCCCGTCACCGGCCGTCTGGTCGTCGCGGTGATCGTGGCCTTTCTCGCCCTTGCCCCGCGCCCGGACCACCCGAGCACGTCAGGCTCGTCCGGTTCCAGTCCTTCAGCCGGCGCCCTGCGCCGCCCGATTGCCGCCTTAGTGCTCAAAGGCGCCGTCCTCACCGACGCCACCCAATCGCTCCCGACGACCCCGACCTTGGCGGCAGCCGCCGCGCCACAAGCCGCGGCGAACGGTGCCACGGCACCTGCCCCGCCCACCAATTCGCCAAGCATCTACGTGGTCCAGCGCGGCGACACCCTGTGGGGCATCGCCGAACGCCAGCTCGGCAACCCGCTGCGCTGGTCCGAGATCTACCAACTCAACGAGGGCCGCCCCCAACCCGGCGGGGTCACCCTCACCGACCCCCACTGGATCGACCCCGGTTGGACCCTCATCTTGCCCTCAATACCCGCACCAGCCGAAGCTCAGCCGACAGCCTCGGCTCCTACAGCGAGTCCCACGCCTACGACCGCACCGGACACCACGGCATCCCCGGCACCGACGCCTGCGCCACCTCTGACGACCCCCGCACCCGCCGTGGCCCCGTCGTCGACGAGTCCGGCGGCTCCTCACCGAGCCGACCGGCCGGCCGAGCCGGTCCGCCTGCCGTCAGGGTCAGTGGTCGCCGGTTCCTTCGCTGCCGGAGTGCTCTCCGCCGTGGCCCTCGGACGTCTGCGGCGGCGCCACGCCTACCGCTACCGGCCACCCCAACCCGGCCGAAACCTGACCGCGGAGCCCCTTCGCCCAACGTTGCGCCACCTCACCCATCCCACCGACGCCGAGAGCGACGACGAAGTCGTCTCCGATCCCGGCACGCTGCCCACCGTCCCGTTCGACGACGAAGAACGCCGCCAAGTTCCCGGGCACCTGGAGATCGGCACCCGCGAGGGCGCCCCCGTCCTGGTCGAGATGACCGACCTGTCGGGCCTCGCTCTGTGCGGGCCAGGCAGCGACGACATCGCCCGCGCCGTCGTGGCAGGACTGCTGGTACGGGCCGGACCCGGCGCCGTCGAAGTCCTCCTCACCGCCGATCTCGCCGAGCGACTCCTGCCCGGACTGCGCCCAGACCCAGCGGTCCGCCGAGCGGCAACGATCGACAACGCGGCCCGGGCGGTCGAGGCCGAAATTATCACCCGGTGCCGCCGCCTCGACTCGGTCGGGGCGTCCGACGCCGCCACCTTCCGGGCGGCCAATCCCGAGAACCCGCTGCCACTGCTCGTGGCGCTCCTCGATGACGTCCCCGACACCTCGCTCGGACGGTGGTCCGCCCTGGTGGAAGGTTCAGCCCGGCTCGGCATCGCCATCTTGTTCCTCGGTGACAGCCCGGCCGGCACCGGTCGACTGGTCAGCGACGCCAGCCGCGCCGTGACCGACGCTGAGCCCACCGCACTCGCCGGCCGTCTCACCGGTGTCCAGCTCTTCGGTCTCCGTGGCGACGAGGCGGTCGAACTCCTCGGCGCGGTCGCCGACAGCCACGACGACGAGGAACTCGATGACGGCGACGCCCACGACGAGGAGCCCGACGCCGAAGAGCCGACCACCGTCCTGTACCCCAGCAATACGAGCAGCCGACTGGCCGTACAGCCCGCGGAGCCCTGGCCCAACCAACCTCATCCCGACGAGAGCGCCGTGCGTCCGATCGCTGTCCAGATGCTCGGCCCGCTCCGCATTACCGTGCACGGCGAGCCGATCTCGACCGGACTGCGGGGCCGAGCCAAGGCCCTCTTCGCCTGGTATCTGCTTCGTCCCGAGGGTGCCACCAGCGACGAGGCCGTGGAAGCGCTGTGGCCCGACACCGACCCCGACCAGGTCCGCCGGCAGTTCTGGCGTCCCTTCGGGGATCTGCGCGCCCGGTTCCGCAGTTCGGGTGACGGCGCCCTCGACGTGCTGGAGAAGACGGGCGAGCACTACCGGCCGCATCCGGCCGAGATCAGCTG
>JBOGGF010000421.1:0-1836 GCA_050743965.1 Acidimicrobiales bacterium | reverse complement strand
GGCCACCCCACGGCTGGGCGGGCTGGCCCTGCTGGGCCGGTTGAGGCTGCTCGGGGCCGCCCCACGGCTGAGCGGACGGCTGAGCGGACGGCTGGGCGGGCGGCTGGGCGGGCTGGCCCTGCTGGCCACCCCACGGCTGGGCGGGCTGGCCCTGCTGGCCACCCCAGGCCGGCTTGGCGCCCGGGGCCGGCGATTCCGGCTCGAGCACCAGCGACCAGTCGGGCTCTCCGGCCGGTGCGCCGGTCGCCGGACCGGGCTCCACCGTCCAACCCGGCTGCTCCTGCCGCTGGGGCTGGGGCTGGGGACCGCCCGCCGTCGGCCCGGTGTCGGGCGCCGAGGGCGGCCCCACCGGCGAGATCTTCTGGCGGACCTCGTGGCGGGCGCGGAAGTACGACGAGAGGCGCTGTGCGATCCGGTTCAGGAGGTCGATCTGGCGCGCGTCGAATGAGCCGGACTCAGGTCCGGCCACACCGAGCATGCCCCAGGGGCGGTCACCGGGGCCGTCGACCAGCGGCACGATGGCGAGTGCCATCCGTCGGGCCGGGGCCAGGCGGCGACCGCCCAGCCGTGCCACCCGCACCAGCGCCCTACCTTGCGAGAACTCGGGGTCCGCCCACGCCTGGCGGATGAGGTCGTCGACGGCCTCGCTGCGGAAGAGCTCGTCGTCGGGAACGGCCCGGTAGGTAGCCGTGGCGAACATGTCGTCGTCCAGGGCGAGCGCCACGAACGCCGCCGCGCCACGGCACTCGCTGCGCGCCATGCGCAGGAGATTGGTGGTGCCACCGCTCAGATTCTCCATGCTCCCCTCGCTCCCCTTCACGACGTTCCCCTAGCTACCGAGTCTCCGGCGGCGCTGCCCGGCCCACGTGCCCGGCGGGCACTCCCGGTGGGACCGGCGCTGGGACGAGGTTAGGACGCGGGCGTCCCGCCGCCGTCCGTGACGCGTCCCGCCGCCGTTGCACTGCTCGACGCGGGGAAAGCGGAGACAATGCCCTGGTGGACGGCGTGCGCGAGAAATGAGGCTGCCGCCGGGTACACCGCCCTCGTGATCGCGGATGTGCCCATGTCCCATAGCAGGTCCATGGTGGCGTGGTTCGCAGCCGCCCAACGGACCGAGTCACCCAGGAAGTCGGCGTTGTCGCCCGCCCCGTTCGCCGACGTCGGCACCAGTCCGGACATGGCCAGGGCGATCGATTTCCCGTGGCTGGCGGCAAAGGTCGCCAGCCACCCCGGTCCGTACGGCTGGTCGAGGAGCACGGCCCACTGCTGGGCCGCTGGGACCCCGTCGAGCCCCGCGTCGAACGCATCGGTGGCCACGATGTCGACGTCCCGGTCGCCCGGGTAGGTGAGCGCCGGATCTGTGTGGTCACCGAACACGGTCCCGGCATCCCACTCGAAGACGAACCGAGCGCCGGGGACACCCGCCATGGCCTGGTGGATGTGGTCCCAGTACGCGACGTACTGGGTCGCCGCCGCCGCCGTCGTCACGCGCCACCGGTTCTGGGTGCTGTAGGGCTGCCAGCCGACCATGAGGACGGCGTGCCCGAGGCCGGCGGTGACGAGACCCTGAGCCA
The DNA here is from genome assembly GCA_050743965.1 of Acidimicrobiales bacterium. GTDB lineage: Bacteria > Actinomycetota > Acidimicrobiia > Acidimicrobiales > RAAP-2 > DAHUZJ01. The sequence continues at coordinate 262 of JBOGGF010000421.1, read as the reverse complement.
GCCGGGAGAACGCCGGATCGTAGTCGCCCTCCGCGCCCTGCGCCATTGCGCCGCCATTGGTCGGCAGCATCGGGATGCCGATCACGAAGTGCAGGGTGCTGCCCCTCCAGGACTGGACGAACGGCGCCGGGTCGCTCAGCTGTGCCCATGTGTTGGCCGGCAGGAAGTCGAGAACGTAGGTCACCTTGCCCCCGAGCGTCTGGTCGGCGGTGGCGGCCGCAGCCGGCGCACCCGGCCCGACGTAGACGCCGAGAGCGACCGA
>JBOGGF010000420.1:0-7522 GCA_050743965.1 Acidimicrobiales bacterium | reverse complement strand
TCTCCAACGCGGACATGGCGCCCATGGCGCGGCTCCGGCATCACCACCGCGCTGGCGGTCGCCCGTTGTCCGCCGCGATGGTCGTGGCACTCGCCGCTGCCCACGAGCTCGACGCCTCGATCGCCCTCTCCCGTCGCGATGTAGGGCTCGACCTGAAGGCTGCGGCCGGGCACGACGGGGTTCCGTTCCACGTCCTCTGGTGCGAGTCCCAGACAGTGGCGCCGACGAACGTCGCGGCATCCTCGAATGGTCGGGCACCATCTGGTCCCAACCGTGCCCGGCCCGTCGATCCAGGCGACCGTTCGGTGTCGATGGCGACACTTCGCACGCAGACTCATGACCGCCGCGCCGAGGCGGCGCACACCGGAGCGGCGGCCCACCGGTGACGCCGCCCGGCCGGATCGGGGCCCTCCCCGCCCACCAGGTGACCACCCGGCACCTCGGTGCCGCGTATCCACTGCTGGCCGAGGGAGGTCTCGGGCACCGTGGCGTGCTCGTCGGGCGGGACCTCCTCGGCGGCTCGTTCGTCTACGACCCCTTCGAGCTCTATGCCGCCGGGATCGTCTCCAACCCGAACATGATCGTGCTCGGTCAGATCGGCCGGGGGAAGAGCGCCTTCGTCAAGACCTACCTGTGGCGACAGGCGGTCTTCGGCCGGCGCGCCTGGGTGGTCGACCCGAAGGGCGAGTACGCCCCGCTCGCCGCCGCCTGGGGCATGCGACCGGTGACGCTCCGCCCGGGTGGGTCGGTCCGGCTCAACCCCCTCGACCCCGCACCCGACGGCCCGGGACTCCCGACCGCCGATGGCGACTCCGGCGCTGCCGCCGCACCGGGCCCCGAAGGCGCCCTTCGCCCCGACGACCGGCGTGCCGGCCTGCTCGCCTCGCTCGCCGCGGCGTGCCTCGGCCGACCCGTCCAGCCCCGGGAGCGGGCGGCGGCGGACCTCGCCCTGGCGACGGCGTGCGCCCGCCATGGCGTGCCGACCCTCCCGGCTGTGGTCGACGCCCTCCTGGCGCCGACGGCCGAGGCCGCCCGCAGCATCCGGACCGACCGCGCCAGCCTCCTCGAGGACGGAAGGGATGTTGCGCTGGAGCTGCGCCGGCTGGTCCACGGCGACCTGCGGGGGATGTTCGACGGACCGACCAGCGGCGGGCTCGACCTCGGCGCGCCGCTGGTCGTCCTCGACCTCTCGGCCCTCTACGACTCCCCCGCCCTCGGGATCCTCATGGCCTGCGCCACGGCGTGGCTCCAGGCGGCGCTCGCCCGGCAGGCGGCCTCGCCGGCGGGCGCGACCCGCCGGCACGTGCTGGTCGTCGTCGACGAGGCGTGGGCCGTCCTCGCCAATCTTGGTGTGGCCCGCTGGCTGCAGGCATCGTGGAAGCTGTCCCGGGCCTACGGAGTGGCCAACGTCGCCGTCCTCCACCGGCTCTCGGACCTCCGGTCCGTCGGCACCACCGGCTCCGAGCAGGTGGGATTGGCCAGCGGGCTGTTGGCCGACTCGGAGACGCGCGTCGTCTACGCCCAGCCCCCCGGCGAGGTGGCGGCGGCGGGCGAGCTCCTGTCCCTGTCGCCGACCGAGGCCGACCTACTGCCCCAGCTCCGGCGGGGCGTGGCCCTGTGGAAGGTGGGCCGGCGGTCGTTCCTCGTCCAGCACCTACTCGGGCCGGCCGAGCGCGGGCTGGTCGACACCGACGCCGCCATGGTGTCCTCGTGACGGTCGCGGTCGCCGGCGAGGCTGCCGCGGCCGCGGTCCTGGTGGTCGCCGCCGCACTGACCGGGGCGCTCGGCGGCGCGCCCGGAGGCTGGCGGCGGGGGTCGCAGCGCGGCGGCGAGGGACCGGATCGATGGCCAGGTCAGCGTGCGGTCGGACCGCCTGGCCTGGGCACGCGCCCAACGGGCGGCCCGTGGCCGCGCGGACCGAGCGCGAGCGCCCGCTGGGCGGGTCCGTCGGCCATCCGGCGCCTCGCCGTGTCGGGGACCCCGCCTGGCCGGCTCTGCCTGGGCGCTGCGCTCGGGCCACGCCGGCTCGGCGGTCGCACGCCGCTGGCGGCCGAGGCGGCCCAGTCGGTCGCCGTCGTCGGGCCGACGCAGAGCGGCAAGACCACCGGGCTGGCCGTGCCCGCGATCCTGACGTGGCAGGGTCCCGTCCTCGCCGCCAGTGTCAAGACGGACCTCGTCCGTGACACGCTCGCCTGGCGACGCCGGTGCGGGCGGGTCTGGTGCTTCGACCCGGGCCGCACCACCGGGCTGCCCCCGAGCGAATGGTCCCCCCTCGGCACCGCCCGGACCTGGACCGGGGCGCGGCGGGTCGCCGCCGACCTCACCGAGGTGACCCGGGGTGAGGGGACGACGCCAGACGGCGAGTTCTGGTACGCCACCGCGGCCAAGCTGCTGGCGCCCCTCCTCTTCGCTGCCGCCACGGCCGGCGCGACGATGGCCGACGTCGTCCGCTGGGTCGACACCCAGGAGGTCGAAGAGGTGCTCGACATCCTCGCCGCCGCCGGCGTGCCCGAGGCCTTACAGGCCGCTCGGGCCAGTTGGCAACGGGACGAGCGGCAGCGCAGCGCCGTGTACACCACGGCCGAGACGATCCTCGAGCCCTACGCCGGCGACTCGCACCTGACGACGGGTCGCTCCGGCAGCCGGGCGGACGACACGCCGCCGCTCGGGGTCCGCCTCGACAGCCCGTCGTTGCCGTCCACGTCGGCCCCGGACGTCGGCGAGGTGGACCCCGAACAGCTCCTGGGCGGCGACCACACCCTGTACGTGTGCGCGCCCGCCCACGACCAGCGGCGGCTGCGCGGCTTGTTCGTAGCGGTCGTCAAGCAGGTGCTCGAGGCCGGCTTCGCCCGGGCCACGCGGGCCGGTGCGCCCCTGGACCCGCCGCTCCTGGTCGTCCTCGACGAGGCCGCCAACATCGCCCCGCTCGCCGACCTCGACGGCTTGGCCGCCACGTGTGCGGGCCACGGGATCCAACTGGTGACCGTGTGGCAGGACCTCGCCCAGGTCCGGGCCCGCTACGGCGAGCGGGCCTCGACGGTGGTGAACAACCATCGGGCCAAGCTGTTCCTCTCCGGCACGTCGGACCCCGTCACTCTCGACCACGCCAGCCACCTGGTCGGCGAGGAGGAGCTGCTCGTCTCCTCCGTCACCACGTCGGCCGCCGGTGAGCGGACCGTGACGGCGTCTCCCCTCCACCGGCCGCTGCTGCCCCCCGACGCTCTCCGGCGAATGCCCCCGGGCACGGGCGTTCTCCTCTACGGCACGCTGCCGCCGATCCGTGTGGCCCTTCAGCCCTGGCACCAGGACGTGACGCTCGCGGCCCGGGCCGGCGGTGGCAGCACCGGGACCGGTCGGGGCCGAGGGAGGTGGGGCCGGCGGTGGCGCTCCCGGAGGGCACGAGGCGGCGGCCGGGTGACCGGCGGGTGACCGGCGGGTGACCGGCGGGTGACCGGCGCCCCGGGACCCGGCGTGCCGGATCCCCGGCCGAGACGGGCGGTTACAGTCTCATCGATGGCAGCACAGCGCATCGGGGCAGTCGACCACCGGCCGGGATCGGCCTCGGGCACCCCCACGTCCTTCTACGACGTCGTCCGCCGCCGGCGGGATGTCCGGGGCCAGTTCACCGGGGCGCCGCTCGACGAGGGCGTGCTCGAGCGGCTGCTCGGCGCGGCCCACGCCGCCCCGAGCGTCGGCCTCACCCAACCGTGGGACTTCGTCGTGGTCGGCGACCGGGACGTTCGCCAGGCGTTCTACGACCACGTCCAGGGGGAGCGGCAGGCGTTCGCCGCATCGCTCGGGCCGGACGAGGCCGAGCGCTTCGCCGACATCAAGATCGACGGCGTGCTCGAGGCCACCCTGTCGATCGTTGTGACCTACGACCCGTCCCGGGGGGCACCGCACGTCCTCGGCCGCCACGCCATCGCCGACGCCGGGCTGTACTCGGTATGCCTCGCCATCGAGAACCTCTGGCTGGCGGCGACGGCCGAGGGCATCGGGGTCGGCTGGGTCTCCTTCTACCGCGAGCCCTTCCTCCAAATGCTCCTCGGCGTCCCCGAGGGCATCCGGCCGGTGGCCTGGCTCTGTCTTGGTCCGGTCACCCACCTCGAGGAGGTGCCGGACCTGGAGCGTCACGGCTGGCGCCAGCGCCAGCCGCTCGACGCCGTCCTCCACTACGACTCGTGGGCCACGACGGACGGAGCAGGGTGATGAGCAGCGAGGACACCGCCGATCGGCCGACGGCTACCGCCGGCGGCGGCCGCGAGGACGCCCGCCCCTACACGCTGGCGATCGACATCGGCGGGACCGGGCTCAAGGCGTCGGTGCTCAACGCCGCCGGTACGATGGTCACCGACCGGGTCCGGGTCCCGACGACCTACCCGATGCCACCGACCGGCGAGGGCGGCATGGTGCCGGCAATCGAGAAGCTCGTGGCATCGCTGCCCGAGGCTGATCGGGTGTCGGCCGGCTTCCCCGGCATGCTGCGCCGCGGCGTCGTGCTCAGCGCGCCGCACTACGTGACCACGGCGGGTCCGGGAAGCGAGATCGACCCCGCTCTGGTCACCGCCTGGGACCGGTTCCCGCTCGCCGACGCGCTGTCCGGGGCGCTGGGCAAGCCGACGCGCATCGGCAACGACGCCGACGTCCAGGGCCTGGCGGTCGTGACCGGGACCGGTCTCGAGCTCGTGGTCACCCTGGGTACCGGGCTCGGCACGGCGCTCTTTCTCGACGGCCGGCTGCTGCCCCATCTCGAGATCGGCCACCAGCCGTTCCGCAAGGGCGAGACCTACGACGAGCAGATCGGCGAGCAGGCCCGCAAGGACGTGGGCGAGGCGCGGTGGAACCGCCGGGTGCGCAGGGTGCTCGCCAACATGCAGGCGCTCTTCTTCTACGACCACCTGCACATCGGCGGCGGGAACGGCCGGCGGGTCGATCGGGATGCGCTTGGCGACCTGCTGGAGAAGATCACCATCGTCGACAACAGGGCCGGCATCCTCGGCGGCGTGAAGCTCTGGACCGGCAACCACCTGGGCTTGTAGGTCCCCGGGGGGCCTGCCGGGCCACCGGGTACAATGGACGGCCGGTGAGGGAACGTGCGCGATCCTCACTGCCGGCGTGAGCCGGCCGACGGCGTACATGGGCGCTCGTAGCTCAACGGACTAGAGCATCTGACTACGGATCAGAAGGTTGGGGGTTCGAATCCCTCCGAGCGCGCCATAGAAGTCCAGCTCAGACTCGTGTTTGTGGATCCTCTCACTGCCGTGGCCCAGGCTGTCTTCCGAAAACCCAACAGGAAACCCAACAAACTGTCGGGTGGCGTGCCGGGAGGGACGGGAGATGGCCGGGAGCTTGCGGCTGGTACGGGGGAAGTCCGACGTCTGGGTGCTCCGATCTACCTCGGCCGCGACACCGAAGGCCGGTTCGGCACCGCCCTGTCCGCTTCCATGGATCGCGCCGTCAAGCCGAGCGGGAGCTCGCCCGGATGGTGGCCGGACAGGACGCCGCTCCGGCACCGGTGCCCGAAGAGCCGCGGCACTGGGGGCCCGCCACGACGGTCAACGACGCCATCGTAGCCTGGCGGGAGAACGGCTGGGACGATCTGTCCCCGAAGACGGCGCGCCATTACGAGAGTGTCTGGCAGGTGCACGTCGAAGCAGCGATCGGGCGCCGCCGGATCGCCAGCCTCAGCACCTACGACGTCGAGCGATCCTACCGCTCGTTGAAGGACGGCGGCCTGTCGCAGCCGAGCGTCCGCCCAGGTGAAGGCCGTCCTGCATCGCGCCTGCCGTCTCGCCCGGAAGTGGAGTGGGGGGACCCTCCCCAATCCCGCTGCCGACGCCGACCTCCCGACCTGGCGCCTCGACGAGCGCCGTGGCGAAGTGCGGGCACCGGAGCCCGAGGAGGTTCGACGCCTCCTTGCCGCCGCCGAGGGCAAGGACCCTCGGCTTCACGCGTTCCTGCACGTGCTGGCCTCGACGGGCATCCCAAGGGGGGAGGGATGTGCCCTCCGCTGGAGCGACTTGGATCTCGAGCGCGGCCTCCTCACCGCCGACGAGAGCGCGATCGCCGCCAAGGACGGCGCGATCGTGAAGTCCCCCAAGACCCGGGCGAGCATCCGGAAGGTCGCCTTCGACTCGGACACGGTGGCGCTGCTCGAACGTCTTCGAGCGGAGCAGGACCGCCTTGCCGCGGCGTGTAGCGAGACCGTCGGGCCCGATGCCTTCGTGTTCTCGTTCGAACCCAACGGCCGGGCAGTGCCACACCCGGACTCCTTCACGCATGCCATGACCCGACTACGCAAGAGAGCCGGCATCCCGGCCGACATCCACCTCCACTCGCTCCACCACTTCCACTCGACCGCCGTCGACGCCGTGATCAGCGAGGCGCAGAAGCAGGCTCGGCTCCGGTGGTCGACGGTGCACATGGCGCGCCATTACACCGACGGGGTGCCCGGGGAGGACCGCCGAGCAGCCGAGCACTTCGACCGCTTGCTCACCGACGGCGCCGGCACGTCGCCCCCGCAGTTGGCGCACAAGCCGGCCGGGGCCGGAGCCTGAGCGTCGTCCGAGAGGTCCACCCCCTCCACCAACCGTTCCACGGCACGGCGCGGGATGCGCAGCCGGCCGTTGATCGTGAACACCGGGAGCGGAAGGTCCCCCCGGCTTGAGCGACCGGTACAGGGTCGAGCGCGACTCACCGAGCAGCGTCGCGACGTCCTCGACCGACAAGAGCGGCTTTCGACGACGAGGTTGCCGGTGGCGCCGAACGAGCCGACAAGCGCACCGTGGAGGGGCTCCAGCGCCGGGGCAACAGCCGCAACCAAGTTCGCCGTGGCCATCCGCCCGGGCGCGAAGTTGTTGATGGCAACACCCAGACACATCCAGCGCGCCGACGTCGTCGTCGTCCTAACCGCCTTGTGGTCGCTAGACGACGCGGAAGCTCCTTGGTTGGGCACCGTAGATCGGCCTTCCAAGAACGCTCCGACGACAATCCCCCCCAAGGCGATGATGGCGGCGAGGGCGACCGCGATCCGGCGCAGCGTCCGACGACTGATGACGATGGCCGGGTCCGGGTCCGAGTCCCTGCCTGGTTGCTCGTTTGTCGTCATGGACTCCGCTCCAGACGACAGGATACGCAAGCATTGGGAGAACCTGGGTCCACTGCCTGGCGCGCGGACAGTTATCGTGTTCTATCGGTGGAATCTCGATGCCCTGTTCACGCAGCTCGGCTTCAGCCGGTCGGCTAGCTCGTTGACGCGCCGCGTTTCGGCTTCGACCAGGTTCTGGGTGACTTCTTCGATCACCACCCGCTGCGGAGCGTGAAGGCCGCCGAGTCGAGACAGCACGGCGGACAGCTGCCGAATCTGTCAAATAATGGCGATCACCGCGCCGCTGTCCTGGCCAGGCTCAGACCTCCGGAAGTTGACTGAGGAATCATGCTCTGACCTGGTCATTCTGGGGCGGTGCCGTGTAGCGAAATACCATCAATAAATCGGCCGGTCAGCTAGGATGGCGACGTGGGA
>JBOGGF010000419.1:0-5891 GCA_050743965.1 Acidimicrobiales bacterium | reverse complement strand
CCCCTGGGCGATGGGGGTATTGGGGTCCAAGGCGCCCTGGAAGGTGACCTCTTGGCCCTCTGGGTCGAAGACCCGGACGACCAAGAACAGGTCGGCGTCCTCGGTCGTCGACGAGATGAACAAGGTGGCCGCCAGTGGCCCGGTGAGCTCGGTCTCGTGGTCGGCGACCGGCAGGGCGAAGTCCACCCCGTCGCCGAGCGCCTCGTAGGTGACGCTGGCGGGCTCGGGCACCCCCGGGGCGAGGACCTTTCCTGCGGCGTCGAGGTAGACGGTCGTCCACTCGGTGCGGGCCAGGGGCCACTCGGACTCGTCGCGGGGGACGAAGCGCTCGCCGGGGTGCCGGACGTTCAAGCGCACCCGGGGGCCCTTCTCCCAGCCGTTGTCCTCCCCCTTCAGGTAGTGGTCGAAGAACCGGCGCTGGAGGCCCACGCCGTAGTCGGTGTAGAAGTGGGTCCAGTGCTCGAGGCCGTGGACCTCGAGCCACTTGTCCGAAGAAGCCGCCTCGGTGAAGGCGTCGAAGTTCCCCCGGGGATGGAGCCCCTGGCCGCCCCAGTTGGCGGCCGAGAGGAACGGCACGGTCACCTTGGACCAGTCGGCCGAGCGCTCCCGGTACCAGGGGCCGTCGAGGGGCCGGTTGCGCAGCTCGGCGCCCAGGTCGACCCGGTTGGCGGCCAGCTCCTCGCTGGACAGGTCCTCGTCGCCGGCCACGTGGCGGCCGTTGCTGGGGTTGATCGGCGAGTGGGAGCCGAGCCCGTGCTGGACGCTCTCGACCTGCCGGGCGTACCAGTTGGCCGGGAACTCCGAGAGGATGCCGCCGTGGCGGCCGATGTCCCGGTACATGTCGGCCGAGCCCTCCCACGGGATCAAGGCCGTCAGGTGCGGCGGCTGGAGGCCGGCCACGTGCCACTGGTTGATGGCGTAGTACGAGATGCCGCAGAGCCCGACCTTGCCGTTGCACCACGGCTGGGCCGCCGCCCACTCGATGCAGTCGTGCAGGTCCTGGGCCTCGCGCCGGTTCCAGACGTCGACCAAGCCGGGGGAGCGGCCGGCCCCCCGCGAGTCGACCCGGAGGCAGGCGTAGCCATGGGGGACCCACTTCTCGGGATCGACCAGCTCCCAGCTCTGGTAGCGGTTGGACGACCCGGCGGCGACGTCGGGGTGCTCGTCCACCATCTTCTCCCACTGGGGACCGTAGCCATCCTGGAAGGGGAGCCCGCGGGCATAGGGACCGTAGGACACCACCGCCGGGTGCTTCCCGTCGCCGTCCGGACGGAAGACGTCGGCGGACATGACGATGCCGTCGTCCATCGGGATCGCCACGTCCCAGTCGATCCGCATGCCGTCCTTCTCCTCGCTGTACCCGGCGCTGGGTGCGGGCGTCGCCATCGTGCAACCTCCTCGTAGCCGCTCGGCGTGGGCACACCCCGGGAGCCTGGAGCCCCTCCAGTAGTCGCCACAGCCGCTAATGCAATAAGCTACACGGACTTCACCGCGATGTGATAGGGAGGCTCCATGGCAGGTCGTACGTACGGTGTGGGCAGCTTCGCCGTCGAATGGGAGCAGCGGTACGACTTCGACCGGCTGAGGACCGAGCGGGTGCGCCGGGCGCAGGCGGCCATGGCCGAGGCCGGGATCGAGGGCCTCCTCCTGTGGAAGATGGAGAACGTCCGCTACCTGACCTCGCTGCGCTCCCAGATCATCGCCGGCAAGGCGTCCATCCTGAACGGCGTCTTCCTGGCCCAGGAGGGGCCGCCGGTCCTCCTCGCCTCCGGCGGCGAGGTGGACAAGGCGCAGTTCATGCCGTGGCTCGGCGCCGTCCACGTCGTGCCCATCATGGAGCAGCGCGAGCTGGTCGAGGGGTTCGTCCGCCAGATCCTCGCGCCCCTCCTGGCCGAGCACGGCATCAACGGCGGGCGGCTGGGCATCGACCAGGCGACGATCGCCTTGATCGAGCTCCTGGGGCAGCACGTCCCCGACGTCCATATCGTCGACGGCGACCGCGCCATGCAGGAAGCCCGCATGATCAAGACGCCCGAGGAGATCGCGCTGGTCGAGGAGGCCTGCGCCATCGGCGACAGCGTCACCCAGCGGGCCCTCGACGAGACGCGCGCCGGGCGGCGGGAGTGCGAGGTGGCGGGCGACGCCATGCAGACCCTCTACTACCTCGGTGGCGAGATGCCCCACGTCGTCACGCCGTTCGTCGCCTCGGGAGAGCACATGGCGCCGCCGCACCGGTTCGCCACCGACAAGATCCTTCGCAACAGGGACCTGTGCTTCATCGACATCGGCGCGATGTGGAACGGCTACTTCGCCGACATCGGCCGGTGCACCGTCGTCGGGCGCCCCACGGACCGCCAGCGCCAGGTGTACCAGTCCGTCTACGACGGCCTGCACGCCGGCATCGACCAGATGCGGCCCGGGAACACCACCGAGCACGTGGCCGATGCCGTGCGCCGGGGTGTCGCTGCCCACGGCCTCGAGGAGCACCTCTTCTCCCTCTTCATCGGGCACGGGATCGGCGTGGGTGCCAACGAGCCGCCCTATATCGGCGAGACCCTGCCCGGGGCCCGGCCGGCCGAGCTGCGGCCGGGGATGCTCTTCGCCATCGAGCCGCTCGTGTGGGTGGAGGACTCCGGCGGGGTGGGCGTGCGAATCGAGGACATGGTCCTCGTCACCGAGGACGCGCCGCGCATCCTGAGCCGGGTCGAGTACGAGGAAGCGCTCCTGCCCTGACCCGCTGAGGCGCTTACCGGCGGCGGGCGCCATGGCCGCCGGGGGCGGCGGGCAGACCAACCTGCCCTCCTCGGTTCCTGCGGTCTCCGGTGCGGCCGTCGCGGACGCCGGAGATCTCGCCACATCCGCGCGGCGCCGCGGCGCCGGACCTTCGGTGAGATCGAGGGAGGTCCGGATGGCACACGAGATGACGGCGCGGCTGAGCCCGGTGAGCGAGGTGGGCAGCACGGCGCCCGCGGCCGGGAGCCCGTCGTGACCCGCCGTCACCTTCGCCTGGCGCTCGGCGCCCTGTGGCTTCTCGACGGGGCGCTCCAGCTCCAACCGTTCATGTTCGGTCGCGGCTTCGCCGAGCAGATCATCGCGCCGACGGCGGCTGGCCAGCCGGCCTTCGTCGCCGGTCCGGTGCACTGGTCGGCGGCGCTCATCCTGGCCCACCCGCTTGCACTGGACCTCGTGTTCGCCGCGGTACAGCTGGCCATCGGCGCCGGCCTGCTCTTCCGCCGCACGGCGCGCGCCGCCGTCATCGCGTCGCTCGGGTGGGCAGCGGGAGTCTGGCTGCTCGGGGAGGGCCTCGGCGGGTTGGCCGGCGGGGGCGCCACCCTGCTCGACGGCGCACCCGGGGCCGTGGCCCTCTTTGGATTGCTGGGCCTGGCGGCCTGGCCGCGTCTGGTCGCCGACTGGTCGCGAGCGGGTACGCACCGGTCGCCGTGGCGCACCGGACGTCCCGGCCGGGCGGTGGCCGCCCTCTTCGCCGTCCCGTCGGATGACGAGCGTCCGGGCCGGTGGGTACCGGCCGCGTGGGCGGGCCTGTGGGCCCTCTTCGCCCTCCTCCGGACCCTGCCGGGCAACGACGCGGCGGGGGCCCTGGCGGGGCAGCTGACGGGTGACGCCGGGAGCGTGCCCCACTGGCTCTTCGCTGCCCAGCGGTCGATCGCCGCGGCCGTGCACCATGGCGGCGTGGCGTCTGTGGCGGGACTCTGCGCCCTGGAGCTCGCCGTCGGCCTGCTGGCACTTCGGCCCGGGCCCGTGCGGATCGCCGCGGTCGGGACCGGGATCGCCCTGGCGCTGCTCGCGTGGGCCGTCGGGCAGTCGTTCGGGCAGATCACTTCGGGGATGGCCACGGACCCCAATGCCGGACCCCTCGTTGCCCTGCTGGGCGTGACGGTACTGGCGGCACGGCGGCGGGCGGTGACGGTCGCCGGGGCGGGGACCGCCGTGGTGCCGACGGGACGGGTCCGGGTGGCCTGACGGGGGCGGCGTTCAGCCGAGCACGGTGTCGAGCCAGTCGGCCACCATCCGGCCCACCTCGTCCTCGCGTCCGGAGTAGAAGTGGTCGGCGCCCGGGACGATCCGGACGTCGACGGGAACCGACGCGGCGGCGGCGAACTCCTCCGCCGGGTACATCTCGGGGTCCTCGAGCTCGCCTCGGAGATAGAGGACCGGGCACTCGACGCGGCTCGCCGCCTCCACGACCCGGGGGATGTTGTCGCTCTCCATGTCGAGGTAGGCGGCGGCCGACACCACGTACCACCACCCCGGCATGAGCAGCAGGGTCTCGGGGTGGCCGCTGTCGACCAGGCGGTGGGCCTCAGCTGACAGCTCGGCCCCGCGGTCCTGGGCCATCAGCCCGAGCTCTGATCCACGCCGGAGCATCTCGGGCCCGCCGAGGTGGGCCGAGAGGAGCACCAGGGCGCGGGCGCCGGGGTGGTCGGCAACGTGGCGGGCGGCGTAGAGGCCTCCGTTGCTGTGCCCGATCACGACCGTCGCGGCCGTCGCGGCCGTCGCGGCCGTCGCCCGCTCGTCCACGTGGGCCCGGGCGACCTCACTGTCCTCCATCGCCTGCGCCGCAGTCTGGTAGGCATTGCCCTCGGGTGCTCGGGTGCGGGTCGTGAGGGTCTCGTGGCCCCGCCGGTTGAAGGAGAAGCACTCGATCCCGCGGGAGACGAGGTGCGGCGGCAGGAAGCGGACAGGACCGCTGTAGAAGTTGCCCCCGTTGCCGTGGCCGAGCATCGCCGTGGCCCGGAGCGGCTGAGCCGGCGACGGGAACCACATGCCGTCGATCGGCATCGTCGACGTCGGCAGCGACACGAGCCGCCCGTCCATGGGCGGTGGCTGGTAGGAGGCGCTCACCACCACTCGTCGATCGTCGCCGTCGCCATTTCCTCCGGGTTGACGTGCACGTCCACCACGGCGGGCTTGCCGGCCCCGAGGGCGCGCTCGAATGCCGGCCGGACCTGGCCCGGCTCGGTGACCGTCTCGCCGTGGGCGCCGAAGAGGCGGGCGAGCTCGCCGAAGTCGGGGTTGGTCAGGTCGGAGCCGATGAGCCGGTTGCCGAACTTGGTCTGCTGCCGGAGCTTGATGTTCCCGTAGGCGAAGTTGTTCATCACCACGGCGACGACGTCGAGGCGCTCGCGTACGCACGTCTCGAGGTCCTGCATCGTCATGGCGAAGCCGCCGTCGCCGGCGACCGCCACCACCTGGCGGTCGGGGAACGCCGCCTTGACGCCCATCGCTGCCGGCAGGCCGCAGCCCATCGGGCCGGCACCGGCGGGGTACAGGTAGGCACCGGGCGTGGTGGCCGGGTAGTAGCGGGCGAGGAAGTAGTTGAAGTTGCCCGAGTCGGTGCAGATGACGGCGTCCCGCTCCGTCGTCGCTCGCAGGTCGCGCACGACCCGCGCCGAGGCGATGGGTCGGGCGTCGTAGTCGACGTCGTCGATCTCGCGCTCCCAGTCCTCCCGCAGCTGGCCGATACGGGCGCGCCACTCCTGGTGGCCTGCCGGGTCCACCGAAGGCTTGAGCCGGTCGGCGAGGGCCTCGAGCGCCAGGTCGGCGTCGGCCGCCATCCCGACGGCCACCGGGTGGACGCGGCCCACGGTGGCCGGGTCGACGTCGATCTGCACCACGCGCTGGTCGGCGGTGAACCGCATCCGGTAGTCCTCGGTGGCGAACTCCGAGAACCGCACGCCGACGGCGAGGATGACGTCCGCCTCGTGGAGGACGCTGGCGCTCGAGCGCGTGCCGCCCCGGCCGATGTTGCCCACGACCAGTGGGTGGTCCTCGACCACCGCCTTCTTCTCCCACGTGTTGGCGACCGCCGCCCCGAGCAGCTCGGCCAGGGCGAGGACCCGCCCGGCGGCGCCGGCCTTCGTCACCCCGCC
>JBOGGF010000418.1:0-3443 GCA_050743965.1 Acidimicrobiales bacterium | reverse complement strand
GCGAGCGGGCCTCGCACGTGGACGTGGTCTTCGGTACCCACAATCTCACCCGTGCCCCCGAGCTGTTGCGCCAAGCCGCCGCCGCCGGTCCGGTGGTGGAAATCCTGGAGGAGCCGGCGCCGGTCGCCGATGCCGCCGGCCAGCAAGCGGCGCTGGCGGCGGTGAGGGACCTCCCCTATGCGGCCTGGGTCACCATCCAGACGGGCTGCGACAACTCGTGCGCCTTCTGCATCGTGCCCTCCGTGCGCGGGCCCGAGGTGAGCCGGCCTCTCGAGGAGATCGTCGGCGAGGTCCGGACGCTGGCTGGTCGGGGCGTCGCCGAGGTGACGCTCCTCGGCCAGAACGTCAACTCCTACGGCCGAGACCTCACCCGGCGCCGACCCCTGTTCGACCGGCTGCTGAGGGCCGTCGGCGAGGTCGACGGGATCGAGCGGGTCCGCTTCACCAGCCCCCATCCCAAGGACCTCCGGCCCGAGACGATCGCCGCCATGGCCGAGGTGCCGGCGGTGTGCGAGCAGCTCCACCTGCCGCTCCAGTCCGGCAGCGACCGGGTGCTCTCGGCGATGCGGCGCGGCTACACCGCTGAGCGGTACCTGTCCCGCCTGCGCGCCGCACGGGCGGCCGTGCCCGACCTGGCGGTGACGACCGACGTGATCGTCGGCTTCCCGGGCGAGACCGACGCCGAATTCGAGGACACCCTCGCCGTGGTGGCCGAGGCCGGCTACGACAGCGCCTTCACCTTCGTGTTCTCGCCCCGACCCGGGACCAGGGCGGCGGCGATGGAGGAACGCGCCGTGGCGGCGGACGTGGTGGGCGAGCGCTTCGACCGGCTCCGGGCCGTGGTCGAGCGCTCCGCCCTCGGCCACCACCGGGCCCGGGTGGGGCGGGTCGAGGAGGTGCTGGTCGAGGGGCCCAGCCGGCGCGACGCGTCGATGACGACCGCTCGGACCCGCCAGGGCAAGCTCGTCCACTTCCCTCCGCCGGCCGGGGGGATCACGGCGGGCGCCTTCGCCGAGGTCGAGATCACCGGCGCCGCCCCCCACCACCTGCGCGGGCGGCTGCGACGGGTGACGGCCGCGCCGCGGCACCGGGCGCGGATCCCGGTCGCCGCCGGTTGAGGACCGTCGCCCTGCTCGGGACGACGGCGTCGGGCAAGTCGGAGGTGGCGACGGCGGTGGCCCGCCGGCGTGGCGACACCGAGCTGGTGTGCGTCGACTCGATGACGGTGTACCGGGGAATGGACCTGGCGACGGCCAAGCCGGACCCGGCAGCGCGGGCGGCGGTCCCGCACCACCTCCTCGACCTGGTCGATCCGTCCGAGGAGTTCACTGTCTCGCAGTTCCAGGCGGCGGCGCGCGCCGCGATCGACGACGTCGCCTGCCGCGGCCGGCAGCCGCTGCTCGTGGGCGGCACCGGCCTGTACCTGCGGGCGGTCGTCGACGACTTGTCGCTGCCGGGACGTTGGCCGGAGGTGGCGGCGGTCCTCGATCGGGAGGCCGAGGGACCGGGCGGCGTCCCGGCGCTCCACGACCGGCTGGCCCGGTTGGACCCCGCGGCGGCCGGCCGGACGATGCCCACCAACCGCCGGCGGGTGGTCCGGGCGCTGGAGGTGACGATCGGCTCGGGGCGGCCGTTCTCCTCGTACGGTCCCGGCCTGACCGCGTACCCGCCCACCCGGTTCGAGCTGATCGGGATCCCCTTCGACCCCGGGGCGGTCGACCGACGCATCGAGGAGCGGTTCCGCCGGTGGCTGGATGCCGGCCTGGTCACAGAGGTCCGGGTCCTGGCCGGCCGAGGCCTCGCGCGCACCGCCCGCCAGGCCCTCGGCTACCGCGAGCTGCTGGCCCACGTCGAGGAGGGCGTGGCGCTGGCGGCGTGCGTCGAGGCCGCGCTGCGCCGCACCCGTGCGTTCGCCCGCCGCCAGTGGTCCTGGTTCCGCCGGGACCCGCGCATCCGCTGGGTGGGGGAGGGCGAGGAGGCGGCCGCGGTGGTGGAAGCGGCGCTCACCCGGGTGCACCGCCCATAAGCTTGGCGCCAGGGGAGGTGAGCATGGCGACGATCGGCTTCTGCGGGCTCGGGCGGACGGGGTGGCTCATGGCCGGCCGGCTCCTCGACGCCGGGCACGACGTGACGGCACGGAGCCGCTCAGCCGTCATGGGGGAAGCGCGGCGGCCGTGAGCGGCATGCTCGAGCTGTCCAAGCACGAGGGGGCTGGCAACGACTTCCTCGTTGCCCTCGGGCCTGCACCGGCCGGCCCCGAGCTGGCGCGCGCCCTGTGCGACCGTCGTCGGGGCGTCGGGGCGGACGGCCTGATCGTGGTCGTGCCCGGCGAGCCGGGTGGGGCGGGCGTGCCGGGCGCCGACCTGTCGATGCGCCTGTGGAACGCCGACGGGAGCGAGGCGGAGATGAGCGGCAACGGCATCCGCTGCCTGGCCCAGGCGGCGGTGATCGCTGGACTGGTGTCGCCGCCCCGCTTCACCGTCGCCACCGCGGCCGGCGTGCGCTCCGTCGACTACGAGCCGGGCCCGGGTGCCGCCGACGCCACCGCCAGCGTGGACATGGGAGAGGTCCGGCTCGGCGCCGACCTTCCCGACCTGCGCGCCACCGAGGTCGACGTCGGCAACCCCCACCTGGTCGTCCTCGTCGACGACGTGGACGCCGTCGACCTCAGGTCGCTCGCGGCCGAGCTGGCGCCGGACTACCCCCGGGGAGTCAACGTCGAGGTCGTCGCCCCTCGACCCGGCGGGTTGGCGATGCGCGTGTGGGAGCGAGGCGCCGGCGAGACGCTGGCGTGCGGCACCGGGAGCTGTGCCGCCGCCGCCGCCGCCCGCCACTGGGGACTGGTCGGGGATCGGGTGCAGGTGGTCAATCCGGGGGGCCCGCTCGAGGTCCGCCTGGAGGGCACCACCGCCGTGCTGGCGGGGCCCGTGCGGCGGGTCGCCGGCGTCACGGTGGCGCTCGGGGGAGCCCTCGTCGCCCGATGACCCTCCCGCGCACCCTCATCACCCGGGAGTTCCGGGAGCGGATCGTGCTCGTCGGCGTCGTCTTCCCCGGGAACGACGTCGAAACGGTCGAGGCCAACCTCGACGAGCTGGCGCTTCTCGTCGACACCGCCGGCGCCGACGTGGTGGCCCGGATCACCCAGCGGCGCGACCGGCCCGACCCTGCCACCTTCGTGGGACGGGGCAAGGTGGCCGAGCTGGCGGCACTGTCGGAGACGGCCGACGCCGACACCGTGGTGTTCGACGACGAGCTGAGCCCGGCCCAGCAGCGCAACCTCGAGAAGCTGCTCGGGCGGACGGCGATCGACCGCACGGCGGTGATCCTCGACATCTTCGCCCAGAACGCCCGCAGCCCCGAGGGCAAGGCGCAGGTCGAGCTGGCCCTGCTGCGGTACCGACTCCCCCGGCTGCGAGGCCGGGGCCGTTCCCTCAGCCAGCAGG
>JBOGGF010000417.1:0-10584 GCA_050743965.1 Acidimicrobiales bacterium | reverse complement strand
GAACGGCCCTATTCGCCGGCGCTCCTTGGGAGCCGCTCGTCCGGCTCGGTGACCTCGACGTCGCCGGGGTGGCGGTGAGGCAGCTCCTCGGCCGGGACTCTGCCCAGGCGGCCGGACTGGTAGTCCTCCATAGCCTGGAGGATCTCGCTCTTGGTGTTCATCACGAAGGGGCCATAGTTCACCACCGACTCCCGAATGGGCTCGCCGCCAAGGACCAGCGCCTCCAGGGCCGGATGGCGGTTGTCCTGGTTGGCGTCGGCGGCCACGCGAAGGGAATCCCCGGCCCCGAGCACCGCCAGCTCGGCACTGTGGATTGGCCGGCGCTCCGCCCCCACCGTTCCCCGACCCGCCAGCACGTAGACCAAGGCGTTGAAGTCGGCCCGCCACGGGAGCTCGAGCTCGGCACCGGGGCTCAGCGTTGCGTGGAGCATGGTCATGGGGGTGAAGGTCGAGCCCGGGCCGTGGTGGCCCGCCGCCTCGCCGGCGATCACCCGCACCAGCGCTCCCCCGTCGGGCGACGACAGCAGGGTCGCCTCCCGGCCTCGGATGTCCTGGTAGCGAGGGGGGTTCCACTTGTTGGCGGCGGGCAGGTTCACCCACAGCTGGACCCCGTGGAACAGGCCCCCGGAGGTGACCAGGAACTCGGGGGGCGCCTCGATATGCAGGATGCCGGAACCGGCGGTCATCCACTGGGTGTCGCCGTTGGTTATGCGACCGCCGCCCCCGTTGGAGTCCTGGTGGTCGAAGACCCCGTCGATCATGTAGGTGACCGTCTCGAATCCCCGGTGGGGATGCCACGGCGTGCCCTTCGGCTCGCCAGGGGCGTAGTCGACCTCGCCCATCTGGTCCATGTGGACGAAGGGGTCGAGGTCGGACATGCTCACCCCGGCGAAGGCCCGATAGACAGGGAATCCCTCGCCCTCGAGACCGCGGGGTGCGCTCGTAACCGACGCAAGCGGGCGCTCCTTCGTAGTGGCCCGGTCCACTGCACGGATCCGGGGCAGCATCAAGACGTTGTCGACTGTCACGGCGGGCATGGCGACCTCCTCTGCTCGACCGTAGGCACCGATAGGAACCGGTCTAGGGCCTCCAACGATGATTGCACGTGCAACATTCCCTTGGTGATGCCGGCCGTCGGCCGTCGGCGCCAGGTGCTGACTGTCGGGCTCCTTCTGGCTGAGGTCGTCGTGACCCTGGCCGATGGGTCAGCCACCGAGGGCCTTGCGGATGGCGGCCAGCCGGTCGGGGTTGGCATGCCACCAGGTCCACCTGCCTCGCTTCTCGCCAGTGATGATCCCGGCCTCGGCGAGGACCCTGGTGTGGTGCGAGACGGTCGGCTGGCTCTTGGCCAGGGGGCCTTCGAGCTCGCAGGAGCACACTTCGGGGTTGGACGCGACGATCGACAGGAGCCGCAGACGTACCGGATCGGCTAGCGCGGCGAGGAGCCGGGCCAGGTCGGCCGCGTCTATCTCGGTGAGGGGGGCGGTCGTAACGGAGGCGCAGCACACGCCGTCCACGGCGAGCAGGTCGAGGCCTTTGGCCTTCGTCTTCGCTGGCATGGCCGAACCCACCTCCGCAATACATTGACATCAGTCGATCAGACTGCCATACGGGTCATATCGACTTGGATCGATCCTATCAGGAGGCCGTCGCCATTTCCCGTGCGCAGCTCGCCCTCACCGCCTCCGACCTGGACAGGCCATCGGCTTCTACTCCAGCCTGCTCGCCACCGAGCTACGGCCACCTCGGCTCGGTCACCCGAGACCAGCGCACGCTGGTGTCGCGTTCGGTGCTCCACTGGCCGGCCGGCCCGGCCGTGATGCTCGTCTCGGCAGCTGTTGTCGTTGTTGCCCGACCAGCCCGCCCATCGCGCCGGGCTCATCATCGTCGGCCTGGCCCGCTGCATCGCCATGGTCCTCATCTGGAACGACCTGTCCGGCGGCGACCGCGAAGCCGCGGCGGTGCTGGTGGCGATCAACTCGCTGTTCCAGATCGTCGCCTTCGCCTTCCTCGGCTACTTCTACCTCCGCGTCCTGCCCGGCTGGCTCGGCCTGTCCACCGTGGGCGTCCACCTGTCGGTGTGGAGGATCGCCCAGACGGTGCTCATCTTCCTGGGTGTCCCGCTGATCGCCGGGTTCCTCACCCGCACCATCGGGGAACGGACCAGGGGACGCCAATGGTACGAGACCCGGCTGCTTCCCCGGCTCGGCCCGTTCGCTCTCTACGGGTTGCTGTACACGATCGTCATCCTCTTCGCTCTCCAGGGCCACACCATGACGGCCCGGCCCGGCGACGTGGCCCGCATCGCCCTGCCGCTGTTCGGCTACTTCGCCGTCATGTGGTCCGGATCCTTCTTCCTCGGCCGAGCCATCGGCTTGCCCTACGAGCGGACCGCCACCCTCGCCTTCACCGCCGCGGGCAACAACTTCGAGCTGGCCATCGCCGTCGCCATCGGCGTCTTCGGCGTCACCAGCGGCCAGGCCCTCGCCGGCGTCGTCGGACCCCTCATCGAGGTTCCTGTCCTCGTGGCTCTCGTCTACGTCGCCCTGTGGGCTCGACCTCGGTTCCACCTGGCTAGTTCGACGGGAGCGTGATGGCGCAGGACCGACCGTGTCGTTCCTCTGCATCCACAACGCCGGCCGCAGCCTCGCCACCAAGGTGCTCCTCGACCAATACTCCCAAGTACGCGTCGGCGGCTTCGCAATCTCGAGGAGATGGCAGTCCGATCCGGGCTCGTCGCTGAGGCCCTTCGAGGAATCCGACGGTGGCGCTCGCCTGGCTGGCACCACGTAGATGCACGGCTCGAATTGCACGCCGCGCGCGGCACGCGCTCACTCGGTCCCTCGGCTGATGCGGCTATAGGGTTGCAGCGTGACGAGCACCGCGAAGGGGACGTTCGACATCACGATGACACCCGGTCCGTCGGAGATCGCAGACACCGTCAACCGCTTCGACTTCACGAAGACCTTCCATGGAGAGCTCGACGCCACCGCCGTGGGACTGATGCTCACCTGCGGTGACCCGCAGGCCGGTGCGGCCGGCTACGTCGCGATCGAGACGGTCGACGGCCGACTCGGCGACCGGCAGGGAGGCTTCGCGCTGCAGCAGTTCGGGATGATGTACGGCGGCGAGCAGACGCTGCACTACGAGGTGGTGCCCGGATCGGGCCGCGGTGCACTCGACGGTGTCACCGGCACCTTCCATCTGACGGTCGATGACGACGGCACCCACCGCTACGAGCTGGAATACGACCTCCGGAGGGCTGAGGCGAGGTAACCGCGGCCGGGGATCGACGCAGGCGCTCGGCGCGTGCGGATGTCGATCGTGCCTCGATGCCCTTTGTCACCGAGGACTGGGTCACCATCGACAACGCGCTCAAGGCGGCGAAGGCAGCTGTGGTGATCACTCGAATGGAGCCGGGGCCCGGTGAGGCCAGGGCGTCGGCGCCGTCCGTGAAGAGAAGTGGGCAGAGCCTCGTTGTTGCCGGTGCTGCCCCGGTGGATCGGCACAAGCTCGACGCCTTCATGGTCGGTGCCGTGATCGGGCCACGCACCAGGCCCCCCTCGCATCCTGGGTCGCCGAGCGAGCGGGACTCCCGCCGATCCGCGCGAGCACTCCGCCAGGTGGTCTTCGCCGACCAGCGCACCGCCACTCCGACATCCTCGTATGCGACCTCACCGTGCCGCTCAAATGACGGCAGGCGTCCGCGAATCGTCACATGGCGGCACTGCCTGCCAGCCTCGTGCCTTGCTACGCATGCGTCCAGTCAGCATGGTGAGATGTGGCGTCCTTGTGAGGCGTACCACCTCGGGGAAGGATGATCGTGTCCGGAAGTGGAGAGGAGAATCATGGCTGCTCTGTCATCGGTGCTGGCGAAGCTGGATGATGTCCGTTCTTGGCAGGAGGACCTCTACCAGGACTTGCACCGCCATCCTGAGCTCTCCCATCAGGAGCACGACACGGCCGCAATAGTGGCCGAGCGACTCGGGCGGTGCGGCTTCGAGGTGCACCAGGGCGTCGGCGGCACCGGCGTGGTCGGCGTATTGCGGAAGGGAGCGGGCTCTACGGTGCTGCTGCGGGCAGACATGGACGCGCTGCCCGTGAGAGGGACGACTGGCCTGCCGTACGCCAGCACGGTCACGACCACCGACGCCCGCGGTCACGAGCTGCCAGTGGCGCACGCCTGCGGCCACGACATGCACGTCACCTGCCTGCTCTTGGCCGCCGACCTGCTCGCCTCGGCCTCCGACCGGAGACGGCGGTGCTCACGGTGGGCAGCATCCAGGCAGGCACCAAGAGCAACATCATCCCCGCCCAGGCCGTGCTGGAGCTCAACGTCCGCACCTACAGAAGCCAGACCCGCAAGACCGTGCTGGACGCCATCCGCCGGATCGTCACCGCCGAACACCGGGCGTCGGTCTGCCCGAAGGACCCGGAGTTCGAGCTGTTCGACCGGTTCCCGCTCACCGACAACGACGCCACGACCACTGAGCGCGTGGCCGACGCGTTCAAGAGCTTCTTCGGCGAGCGGGGCGCAAGAGCTCGGCCAACAGACCGCCAGCGAGGACTTCAGCGACATCCCGGCCGCCCTCGGCACCCCCTACACCTACTGGGGCGTTGGCTGCATCGACGTGGACACCTACCGCAAGGCCGCCGACGCCGACCGCGTGGCCCAGGACATCCCGGTCAACCACTCGCCCGCCTTCGCCCCCGTCATCCAGCCGACCCTCGACACCGGCACCCAAGCGTTGGTAGTCGCTGCCTTCGACTGGCTCGGGTCATAGAGCACCACTGCAGCCCGCTCGGTCAACTTCAGCTGCCCGCCAGGTGGAGCCGGGCGTTGAGCCCGAAACGTACGCCCACCATCCGCATAAAGAAGCAGCTGACCGCGGCGCCGAGGGCAGCCGGCGGGCCATAGACGTGCTCCAAGCTGGCCGCCACAGCCACAGCCGCCCCCACCCGGGCAGGTATGGCGTACCTCTCGCTGCGCAGGACGGTAGGTAGCTGCCGGAGAAGCACGTCGCGAAGGCGATGTCGAGCGGCGTGTGGACGGTGTGGAACGGCATGGCGTTGACGTCGACTCCGCGTGCCAAGAAGTACTCGGCCATCCGGCGGTGACCGCCGTGACGCACCTGTCAGAATGCGTGATCGAGCTCCTCCGATCTGGGCGGCGAGTCCGCCGCCATAAGCGCATGCACGCGATCGGTCATCCCCAAGGCCGCGGCCTTCCACAGGTCCTCGACCTTCGCTTCGCGCGTGACCAGCAGCCGGGCAACGTTTCAACAGTCGTAGCCGACGGCGTCGTCGAGCGGCGGGCCCCCGCCGACCGAGGCGCCGCTCGTCTCAAGGTCGGCACCGCCCTCGGTCAGAGCGACGGCCACGTCCGCGTCGTCGTTGCTGGCCGCCCAATGCAACGGGGTCTCGGCGTGCCACATCCCGGTGACCGCGTCATCGGTGCCGGCACCGATGACGCGGCGCACCACTTCCGGTCCGTTGGGGAAGAAGTCCGGCCATTCGGCGACCGCGTGGAGCAGCGTGGGCGTCGCCTTTGTCGTCTCGAGTTCGAACCTCGGCCAGCTTGGGGCGCTCGGCGAGGGGCGAGGCGATCGCCTCGAGGTCGGCTTGGCGGATCGCTTCGACGGCGGCGACCACCACCGGATCGTTGTCAGACAGCTCCATCACGGCTTCTTCACCGCCGTGCGCGGTGCCGCATCGGCGAGCGACGGGGCGGCGGCCTCCCACGAGAACGAACCGGGGCGCAGGTGCCACTGCGCCATCAACCCGTAGAGACCAGAGGTGAACAGCAGGGCCGCCAAGTGGGGATCGGTGTCGGTCGGCCATTCACCTACAGCGATCCCCGCCTCGAACAGGTCGCGCAACTGTCGCCGGCTCCGCCCATCGGACACCTCGACAGCCGCGGCGATCAGCGGGTTGAAGGCGGCGAGCGACCGGGCCTCCATCAGCACCCGGCAGGTGTCCGCATGCCCGGCCACGTGCGCCCCGACCGCCCGGGTTGCCACCATCAGGATCCGGCGCGGCGATCGGCGCTCTTCGTCGGAAAGGGCGGCGACCTCCGTAGCGATCCGATCGGAAAGGCCGCAGTCCCACTCGTCGTGCAAGGAGATGAACAGCGCCTCCTTGCTTGGAAAGTAGAGGTAGGGAGTGCCCTTGGACACCTCAGCCGCCTCGGCCACCTCGGCCATCGTGGTGCCGTGATAGCCGGTGCGGGCAAAGCAGGCGAGGGCTGCAGCGAGGATGTCGCCGCGCCGTGCCGCCCTGGTCGCCTCAGCGAGCCTCGGCACCGTCGCTCCCCACCCCCACCACATGGCGCCCGGTCCGAGCGGCCACCACGCCCTCGAAGGCGTAGCCGGCCCCGAGGATCGCCAGATAGGCGACCACCAGCACTTCCACGCGGAGCCAGCCCAGCTCACCACCTGGGAGAGAGACCGCCACCACGGCCGCGAGGCCCAGCGCGCTCCACCCCGACCCCGTGACTACGCAGTGGGTCTCCCGACAGCACAAGAAGTTGGCGAGGCAGTAGGTCCCCGACACCAACACCCAGACGGCGGCGACCGCCACGCCAGCCCTCCCCCCGATCGCAGCAGCGACTAGGAAGAACCCCACAGTGACGACAATTCCGAGCCGCCCCCTTACGAGGGGCTCGAGGAGCCTGCGGTAGCTGCTCGCCAACGGGTACACGTCGCCCTCCCTCAGGGCACCACAATGACTGACTACCCAGTCAGTATTGCCCCTTCCGGCGATAACGTCAAGGACCTTCGAGGATTGTGCTGATGGTCAACCGTGACACGCAGCGTGACGCAGCCATGCGGGCGAGACGTGGTCCAATGTCACTGGCAACGGGGTGGTCCAGTCGGACTGGCAAGCGACACCGCCGGCGTCCGTTGAGCCAGCCGGGCGGTATCGGCGGAAGCCTCGGCTTTCCCTGCCTGCCACGCAACTGTGTAAGGCCGCCCGAGACCTGAGAAGGCGCTGCACCACTCAATGTTGCTGGCCTGTCGTCGGGATCCCCAGAATTGCTGGTCGTTGCGATTCGGCAACAGAGTCGTCGTGAACGAGGTGGAGCTCCGGGTGCCCAGGGGGGCTCCTTCGGACACCCTTGCCCGAACGGTGCGGGGAAGACCGCGCTGATCCGGATGCTGCTCGGGCTAACCCAAGCCGATGACGGGACGATGTCCCTGCTGGGCCAAGAGGTGCCCAAGCACCGCGATGTGGCGCTGTCTCGGGCGGGGGCGATTGTTGACGAGCCCCGGTTCTACGGCCACCTCACTGGTCGCCAGAAACTCGAGTTCCTGACCGCGGCGCGTGCACCGGAGGCCTGGGACCCGCATCGGATCTTCACTCGAGGACCCGGCCAGCAGGTCCGAAATCGGCGCTTTGCCGTACCACCGTGCCCCGGTCGATGATGGCCACGGTGTCGCAAGTCCTCTCCACCTCGTCGAGGAGGCGGGAGGAGAGCACGACGGTGCGCCCCTCGTCCACCAGGGAACGGATCACGCCGCGCATGTCGAGCGTGCCACCGGGGTCGAGCCCGTTCATGGAATCGTCATGGATCAGCAGCCGCGGATCGCCGATCAGTCAGGCGGCTACCCCAAGGCGCCGGCGCATGCCCATGGAGTACTTCGATACCTTGTCCTCGCCTTTCGCACTTCGTTCTGGGTCTCGGACCTACGTTCCGCAGGTCGCGTGACCCCTTCAGCGTGAATTTCGCAAGCCCCAGCCTTCGGAACGTGAAGCCAGCCGGAACGAGAGCTCCTCAAGCTCGTTGAGCAGCCTGCGAAGGCGCTGCGCCTCTTCGAACCACGGCCCATAACGCTCGAGCTGGTCGTCGGTGAGGTTGATCGTCGCGGTCTTGCCGTCGATCTTGCGGGTCCACTGGTGGTAGGGGCCGTGGAGCTTCGGCGGGTCGGCCCTGCACGAACAGTTGGGCTTCCCACAGCGCGCCGTGCGTTCGACGAGGCTCCCGGGAAGCGCGAAGCCGGCCTCGGCCAGACGAGCTGCGATGGCGGCCCGAGCCGCCTGGTCCTTCGCGTTCGGCTGCGCCACGGTCACCTCCTCTGAGCCCATCTTCGCGAGTATCCACCACTCCGCCATTCCACAGTAGCAGACTGTGGGCGTGAGCGCACCATCCACGACCCCCGTGCTCGTGAACCCTCGCCAACTTCGTGTCGCGCACGCGACGATCGGCGGGCTCCCGGTCGTGAACTCCGTGCTTTCTCGTCTCGGCTTCGACGAGCTGGTCGCCTCCTTCATGGAAGAGCCCGGCCCGAGGTGCTCGATCGAGCCGGGGCGGGCGATCGGAGTACTCGTGAGAAACCTGTGTCTCGGGCGCGAGCCCCTCTACGGGCTCGGTCACTGGGCAGGGGGCGTCGACCCCTGTCTGCTCGGTCTCTCCGCGAAGGAGGCGGCCGCGTTGAGCGACGACTGCGTCGGGCGTGCACTCGATCGGTTCTTTGCGGCCGACCGGGCATCGCTTCTCACCGCGCTCAGCCTGCGGGCGATCGATGCCTATGCAATCGAGCTCTCCGAGCTCCACGACGATTCGACCTCAATTGCGCTCTACGGCGCGTACCGCGACGCGACCGGCGAGGCGCGCTGCGGCAAGACCCCGCCGCGTCCGGCTTGGGGACATTCCAAGACATTTCGCCCCGATCTGTTGACCGAACTACCCGGCATATTGTCCCTGGTCAAAGGCTCACAGTCGGGCGGTGGGTGGGTTAGGGTGCCCGCCCATGGTCATTGCCGACGACGGTGCGCTCCGGGATCTCGACTCGCTGACGGTCACGCTGGCGGGGTCGTTGACCGCGACCGGCGACCCATTCGATCCCTATCGGCTGCTTGATCCAAGCGGTGAGCCAGTCGCTGCCGTCGCGGCATACCTGCGAGACCTCTCGGCCTGCGGACGGCCGGCCACGACGTTGCGTTCCTACGCGATGGACCTGCTGCGCTGGCATCGCTTCTTGTGGTCGGTCGAGATCCCCTGGAACCAGGCGACGCGCGTAGAGGCCCGCGACTTCTGCCTCTGGCTCCAGGTCGCCGACAAGCCGAGGCGTCCGCACTGGCGCCGCCTGGGCACAGTGCCGGCCAGCGCGTCGTCACAGCAGGCTCCAGCACCCAATGCAGTGACCGGCAAGTCCGCTCCGACCGTCAGGTACGCGCCGAGCACGGTCGCACACGCAGAGTCGGTGCTGCGCAGCTTCTACGACTTTCACCTCGAGGCCGGCACGGGGCCGATGGTGAACCCGTTCCCGCTCACCCGCACGCACAAGACCCGGCGCCACCGCAGCCCGATGGAGGCCCCGAGCTTCGAACGCACTGGAAGGTACCGCCCCCGGACTCCTGCGCGTCCGCCCCGCCAGATCCCCGACGAGCGCTTCGCCGAGCTGTTCGCGGCGCTGTCTTCCAATCGGGACCGGGCGCTCGTCGCACTGTGGATCTCGACCGGTGCGCGCGCGTCCGAGCTGCTCGGGCTCACCTGTGGCGACGTCGACCCGGGTGAGCAGTTGGTCACCGTGGTGCGCAAGGGCACGAGGGCGTTGCAACGCCTGCCCGCGTCCCCCGACGCGTTCGTCTGGCTGCGGCTCTACCAGGCCCAGATGCACGCTCTGGTTCCTGCGGGCCGTGACGATCCGTTGTTCTGGACGCTACGCCGTCCGTTCCGCCAGCTCGGCTACGACGCAGCACGAGCGATGTTCAACCGCGCGAACGCCGCGCTCGGGGCGAACTGGACGCTCCACGACCTCCGCCACAGCGCCGCCTACCGCATGGCCCGGGACCCCGAGGTCGCACTCACCGACGTGCAATGGGTCCTTGGCCACGCACGTCTCTCCACCACCCAGATCTACCTGAACCCGCTCGAAGACGACGTGATCGCAAGCGTCCTCGCCTACCATGCCCGCCGAGCCGAAGGGGCTGCCGAGCGCCCGGCTGCGTCCCCGGCATACCGGGCTGAGTCGCTCGCCGTGCTCTTCGCCAGGCCAACGCCGTGAGCGTAGAGGAGGTGTCCGCGTCCTTGGGGTTGGGCGTCGCCCCGCCGCCCGTGCGGGCGCCGAGTGGCTCGCGCACGAGCACCGGTCGGCTCGCCGCGTCCTTCCCGGCGCGACCGACCTCGCGATCTTGGCCCGCGACCGAGCTGTCGCGAAGAGAGATGGAGCGCCTCGTGTGCTCCTCACCGCTGCTCGGAGATCTCGACGACCAAACGCTCCGCGCTCGCCTGAGCGCCTTTCATGCCATCGCGGACTGGTTGGCGACGATGCCGGGGGACACCTGGCAGGAGCGATGGTTGGCGTCGGGTGCCCAAGACGAGCGGTGCACCGACTGGCGGCATCTCGTCGCCGGTTCGGCGCCCGGACGCAGCGAGGAGTACCTCGGCACTGGAATGCTGCTCCTGCTCTGCAGTGACGTGGTGCGTCCAAGCGCCGGCTGGCTGCTCGGCGCGACGTCACCGAGACGGCTGGCGTCCTCGCTCGGGCGCAGTCGGGATCCCGAAGGCTTCGCAAAGCTCGGCCGGATCCTCGAGGCGGCCTCGGTGAGCATCGGCACGTCCGGCCCGGCGCTCAAGCGGAT
>JBOGGF010000416.1:0-3078 GCA_050743965.1 Acidimicrobiales bacterium | reverse complement strand
CCCCGGCACCCCGGCACCCCGGCACCCCGGCACCCCGGCACCCCGGCACCCCGGCACCCCGGCACCCCGGCACCCCGGCACCCCGGCACCCCGGCACCCCGGCACCCCGGCACCCCGGCGGTCGGTGCGGTCCGGGACGGTACCCTCGGTCCGTGCCTTCCGGCCTGGTGGACCTGCGCAGCGACACCGTCACCCGGCCGACGCCCGAGATGCGGCGGGCGATGGCCGAGGCCGAGGTCGGCGACGACGGTTACGGCGAGGACCCGACGGTGGCCGAGCTCGAGGAGGCCTACGCCGCGCGGGTGGGGAAGCCGGCGGCGATGTTCGTGCCGTCCGGCACCATGGCCAACCAGGTGGCCGTCCGAGTCCTCGCCCCTCCGGGCACCGGGGTGGTGGCGGGGGCCCACCAGCACCTGGTCGCCTACGAGCTCGGTGCGGCGGCCCGCAATGCCGCCGTCCAGCTCTGCCCGGTCGACGACGCCGACGGGGCCTTCTCCCCTGCAGCTGTGACCGGTGCGGTGGCCGCGGCCCGATACCACGCGCCCGACGTCTCGCTCGTGTGCACCGAGGACACCCACATGGCCGCCGGTGGCGTGCCGTGGTCACTCGACGCCCTCGGGGCGGTGCAGGCGGCGGCCGGGCCGGTCCCCGTCCACCTCGACGGCGCCCGGCTGTTCAACGCCGAGGTGGCGACCGGTACGGGAGCCGCTGCCCGGGCGGCCACGGCCACCACCGTGATGTCCTGCCTCTCCAAGGGCCTGTGCGCCCCGGTGGGATCGCTCCTGGCCGGCCCGGTCGACGTAATTGCGGCCGCCCGCGTCGAGCGCAAGCGCCTGGGCGGCGCCATGCGGCAGGCAGGGGTGCTGGCAGCCGCCGGGCTGGTGGCGCTGCGCCACATGGTCGACCGCCTGGCCGAGGACCACGCACGCGCCGCCCGCTTGGCGGTGGCCGTGGCCGAGCGATGGCCGGAGGCCCGCCTCGGGATGGCACCGGTGCGGACCAACATCGTCGTCTTCGGTCCACCGGCGCCTGACGCACTGCTCGCCCACCTCCGGGACCACGGGGTGCTGGCCGGCGTGGTGGGCCCCGGACTGGTACGCCTGGTGACCCACCACGACGTCGACGACACTGGGATCGAGCGGGCGCTCACGGCGCTGGCGAGCGCCCCGTGAAAGTGCGGATCGGCATCGGCACCGGCGCCGCCGGCCTCGGCGGCGGCGGGCTGGCGCAGCTCGCCCACGACCTGGTGGCGGCCGGCTTCGACTCCCTCTGGCTGCCTGAGATCCTGACGGCGCCCGGCCTCGACCCGCTCGTCGGTCTGGCCTGGGCGGCCGCGGCCGAGCCGGCCCTCGAGATCGGCACCACGATGCTCCTGCCCGGGCGGAACCCGGTACGCCTGGCGGGCCAGATCGGGGCCCTCGACGCCCTGAGCGGCGGCCGGTTCCTGGTGACGTTCGTGCCCGGCCTGCCCGGCGGTCCGGAGGCCGAGGCGGTCGGCATCCCCGTGGCCGAGCGCGGCGCCGCCATGGACGAGATTCTGCCGCTCTTGCTCCGGCTGTGGTCGGGAGAGGCCGTCAGCTACGACGGGCCGACGGGAAGCTTCCACGACGTCACGGTCACCCCCTGCCCGGTGCAGGATCCCTTCGAAGTCTGGCTGGGTGGCACCGCCCGGGCCTCGCTCGAGCGGTGCGGCCGCCTGGCCGACGGCTGGCTCCCGTCCCTGCTGACCCCCGCCGACGCGGTTGCCGGGCGCAGGGTGCTCGAGGAGGCCGCGGCGGCGGCGGGCCGGACGATCAGCTCCGAGCACTTCGGTGCAAGCATCGGCTACGCCCGCGAGCCCCTGGACGACCGGCAGGCGGCCGGGCTGTCCCGCCGGGCACGGGGCCGCCCGCTCGACGACCTCGTGCCGGTGGGCCTCGACGCCCTGGCCGACCTCGTGGCGCGTTTCGTCACGGTCGGCTTCTCCAAGTTCGTCGTGCGACCCCTGGTGGCGCCGGATGACTGGCGGGCCGAACTCGACGACCTGGCGGGGGCCGTGGGCCACCTCCAGACCTGATCCACCATCGGGGGGAACGCTGTCGAGCGGCGCGGGCCGGGTTGCCGCCGCGCCCCGGCCGGTTGCGGGGCGGGCGGGCGACCGGAGGTGCCGACTCGTAGCCGGAGGTGCCGACGAGTACGACTAGTAGCGGTAGGTGTCGGGCTTGTACGGGCCGTCCACCGGCACGCCGATGTAGGCGGCCTGCCCGGGGCTGAGCTCGCTCAGGTGGACCCCCAAGGCGTCGAGGTGGAGGCGGGCGACGTTCTCGTCGAGATGCTTGGGCAGGACGTAGACCCGCGTCTCGTACTGCTCGGGCCGGGCGTACAGCTCGATCTGGGCGATCGTCTGGTTGGCGAAGGAGCACGACATGACGAAGCTCGGGTGGCCGGTGGCGTTGCCCAGGTTGAGCAGGCGGCCCTCGGATAGGACGATCACGGCGTGGCCGTCGGGGAAGACCCACTTGTCGACCTGTGGCTTGATGTTGACCCGCTCGATGCCGGAGGTGGCCATCAGCCCGGCCATGTCGATCTCGTTGTCGAAGTGGCCGATGTTGCCCACGATCGCCTGGTGCTTCATGCGGGCCATGTGGGCGGCGGTGATGATGTCCCGGTTCCCGGTGGCGGTGACGAAGATGTCGGCCTGGCCGACCACGTCGTCGAGGCGGACCACTTCGTAGCCCTCCATCGCCGCCTGCAGGGCGCAGATGGGGTCGATCTCGGTCACGACCACCCGGGCGCCCTGGCCGCGGAGCGACTCGGCACAGCCCTTGCCGACGTCGCCGAAGCCGCAGATGACGGCCACCTTGCCGCCGATCAGGACGTCGGTCGCCCGGTTGATCCCGTCGACCAGCGAGTGGCGGCAGCCGTACTTGTTGTCGAACTTGGACTTGGTCACCGAGTCGTTGACGTTGATGGCGGGGAACAGCAGGGTGCCGTCCCGCTGCATCTCGTACAGCCGGTGGACGCCGGTGGTCGTCTCCTCGGTCACCCCGCGGATGCCGTTGGCGATCGAGGTCCACCCCTGCGCGTCCTCGGCCAGGC
>JBOGGF010000415.1:0-2694 GCA_050743965.1 Acidimicrobiales bacterium | reverse complement strand
GAGCCGATCGTCGGCCTGGCGGCCACCGGGTAGTCAGCGAGGCAGGTCGGCCGACCCGTCGCACGTACCCGGGCGATGCCCGAGGCTGCCCGGCCTCCCGAGCTGCCCGGCCTCCCGAACCTCCAAGCGGGACGAAATCTCGCGTAGGGGGACGGTCTACGATCCCGACATGTCGGCAGTCCCATGCCCTCCGACCCGGCGGCCCCTCGCCCCCGCCGCATGTTCCGCAGCGCGAGGAGATCACCGCCGATGACCTTGCTCCGTTCCTCCACGATCCTCCAGCCCGGGGACGGGCCCCGTACGGGCCAGTACGTGGCGGCCGACGTCGACCACCTCTCGTGGGGCTGGGTGCGCAAGGCCGGGCGTCCACCGATCG
Organism: Acidimicrobiales bacterium; assembly: GCA_050743965.1. Lineage (GTDB taxonomy): Bacteria > Actinomycetota > Acidimicrobiia > Acidimicrobiales > RAAP-2 > DAHUZJ01. The sequence continues at coordinate 2,318 of JBOGGF010000415.1, read as the reverse complement.
CCACGATCGCCCCGGGCGAGACGTTCACCGTCGACACCATCAGCCACGAAGGGGTCCTCGCCGACCAGGGGCGTGACCCGGTGGGTTACTTCGCCACGTTCGGCGTCGGCGCCGACCAGGTCCTGGCCGACGCCGTGGCCCTGGCCGCCAGCGACGTGCCCCACGACCAGACGCGCGAGGGTCCCCACATCGTGACCGGCCCGATCCGGGTGGAAGGTGCAGAGCCGGGTGACGTCGTCGCCGTCGAGTTCCTCGACCTGCTGCCCCGGGTGCCCTACGGAATCATCTCCAACCGCCACGCCACGGGCGGCCTGCCCGGAGAGATGCCCGAGCCGGGGGCGGACGGCCTGGCCCAGCCGGTCGTGTGCCGCTTCGCCACCGCTGACTGGGAAGCGGGCTCGGCGGTCGTCCACGCACCCCGCGGGCGGGGGCTCGGCCTGCCCCTGCGGCCGTTCCTCGGCCTCGTGGCGGTGGCGCCGGCGGAGGCCGACGCGCACTCGGTACCGCCGGGCCCGCACGGGGGCAACCTCGATGTCCGGCTCCTGGGCAAGGGCACCCGGCTCCACCTGCCGGTCCGGTGTGAGGGGGCCATGCTGCAGCTGGGCGACCCCCACTTCGCCCAGGGCGACGGCGAGGTCGCCCTCACCGCCCTCGAGGCCTCGTTGCGGGCGGTGCTGCGGGTGGAGCTGGTGAAGGGCGGCCGCCCGTCGTGGGACCTCCCCTACGGCGAGACTGACGACGCCTGGCTCGTCCTCGGCCTGCACGAGGACCTCGACGAGGCGGTCCGCATCGCCACCCGGGCGGCCCTCGCCTTCGTCACCGAGCGCACCGGCGTCGACCGGGCCACGGCGTTCGCCTGGCTCAGCGTGGCGGCCGACCTCTCGGTGTCCCAGGTCGTCGACCGGGTGAAGGGCGTCCACTTCGCCCTGCCCAAGGCGTGGCTGGAGGATGTCGCCGGCTGACCGGCGTCACCGGCCGGACCGACCGGACCGGTCCGGTCGGGGTCAGGTGCCGGCCGGTGCCCCCGTCTCGCCGGTCGAGTCGCCGCCGGTCGGGCGGAAGCGGTGCAGGGTGGGCGCCCGGCGCACCCGATCGAACCACGCCCGTCGCTCGGCCACCCGGTCGGCATGGAGCGGTCGCGGCTCGAACCGCTCGGCCCGCCCGAGCACCGCCTCCACTGCCGCCCCGGCCTCCGCCGCGTAGCCGGCAGCCTGCGCGGCCAGGAGGGCTGCGCCGACGGCGGATGCGTCGACCCGGAGGTGCACCACCGGGGCGCCCAGCAGGTCGGCTTTCACCTGGCCGAGGGCGGAGAGCCGGGCGCCACCGCCCGAGACCCGCAGCTCATCGAGGGGCGAGCCGGCGCGCCGCAGGACGTCGACCACGGCGGCCACTCCCGCGGCCACGCCCTCGACCACGGCGTAGGCCAGAGCCGCCCGGTCGTGCCGGTCCGAGAGGCCGAGGAAGGCGGCGCGCACTTCGGGGTCGTCCCGCTCGCCGTCACCGAGGTAGGGGACGAACACCGGCGCGGCGTCGAGCGGGTCGACCCCGGCGCCCGCCCCGGTCCCGGCCGCCACCCGCTCGAGCCCGGCCGCGGCGGCGTCGGCGAAGCCGTCGAAGCCGTCGAAGCCGAGCGTCTCCACCGCCCACTGGAGGGCGGCCCCGGTCGTGTTGAGCCCCAGCTCGGTCGTGTACCAACCGGGCACCACGTGGTGGAAGTGGGTTATCCGCCGGTCCCGGCGTGGCGTCGCGACGGCGGAGTTGAGGCACGACGAGGAGCCGGCCATCTCGCTGATGGGCCCCTTGGCCACCACGCCGGTCCCGAAGGCGACGCACTGGCTGTCGCCTGCGCCGATCACGATCGGGATCCCCGGGCGCAGGCCCACCTCGGCGGCGACGGCGGCCGGCAGCTCGGCCGCCACCGCGGCGGAGGGGATCGCCTCGGGGAAGACCGCCGGGTCGAGGTCGAACGCTTCGAACACCTCGGTCGCCCACCGGCCGGCCGCCAGGTCGTAGAAGAGGGTGCAGTTGGCGTGGCTCCGGTCGGTGAGGGCCCGCCCCGACAGCCGCATGAGGACCAGGTCGCGCGGCTGGAGGAACCACCGGGTGCGGGCGAAGGCGTCGGGATCGTGGCGGCGGAACCACAGCACCTTGGGGCCGACGTGGAACGCCTCGGGGGTGCTGCCGGTCAGCCGGTGCATGTGGTCGGCGCCCAGTCGGTCGCGCAGCTCGGCCGCCTCCGCCACCGCCCGGTTGTCGCGGTAGATCATGCCGGGACCGGTGGGCGTGCCGTCGGCGGCGACCGGGGCCACGCTCGGCGA
>JBOGGF010000414.1:0-2669 GCA_050743965.1 Acidimicrobiales bacterium | reverse complement strand
GCCTTCGCCTGGGACGGCGTGCTGCGCGCCGCGCGGGCGCTCGGCGCCGACGTCCCCCGCCCCAGGCCCCGCTTCGGCCACGGCGCCGAGGCCGACCTCGGCCGCTGGGCGCTGCTCGGCTGCTTCCACCCGAGCCAGCAGAACACCTTCACCGGCAAGCTCACCGAGCCGATGTTCGACGCCGTGTTCGCCCGAGCCCGAGAGCTCGGCGCCTAGACCGTTCGCACGAGCCGGACGAGGCGTTCCGCCGGCCCGACGGGGATGGTCAGGCGGGCTGGGCTGCGGGAAGCCGGCGCGGCGCCGGCACCGCCGTGGCCGGCCAGCGCTTCCGGCTGACCCGGCTGAGCCGGCGGAGCAATGCGACCGCGCCAGGGTCCTCGTCGACCGGCCGGATCTCGGCGGCGCCCCCCTCGACCATCGAGGCAAAGAGCTCCCGCCCGCGCTCGGTCCGCACGATGGTGAGCGTCCAGTCGTTGTATGCCCCGATGCCGCCGGTCGCGATGTCGGCGTGCTCGGCGGCGAAGTCGGGACAGGCGGTGCAGCCCTCCCGGGTGAACGCGTGGGCCTCCTTCAGCGGGACCTCGTGATAGCCGCCGTCACGGGTCCACAGCTGGAGGACGCCCTTGATGTTCATCTTGACGATGTCCTCGCGCCGCAGCCCGTAGCGGCCCTCCAGCAGCTTGGGGAAGATTGCGTCGTCGAACGTCTTGGAGCACAGCAGCCCGATGGAGAGGGCGAAGCGCCGGGCCACCTTGCCGGCCTTCCGCGCGGCCATGACCGGGGGTGCCGACGCCTGGCAGCCCATCCCGACGAGCGCGATGCGCTCGGCTCCGCCGGCCGTCGCCTCGGCGTAGGCCATCGGGTTGGCCGAGTACGTGTAGCGGGACCCGGCCGTCGCCAGGACGTCGGCGCGAGTGCGGGCGACGGCCGGCACGGCCTTCCAGCCGGTGCCGTCGCCCTCGAGGGCGGAGACGAGCGCGGCGTCGATCACGTCGTGCTCCAGTGCCCACACCAAGAGGGCCGACACCAGGCCGCCGTCCTGGCCCGCCTCGTGCAGCTCGGGATCGGTGGCGCGCGCCAGCACGATGTCCTTGGCGATGCCCGCCACCTCCTCCACGTCGCGCTCCCGGCCGAAGAGGTGCTGGTCGATCTCGGGCTCCCACGTGCGGAACCGAGGGCACGCCCGGGTGCACAGGGTGCAGCCACGCTCGCCGTGGGTGCACCCGTCGGTGCCGCCGTCGGCCTCGACGTGGAACGGCCTGTACCGTCCCCCGGTGTCGTCGTAGCCGAGCACGTCGTAGGGACACACGACCACGCACGCCGAGCAACCGGTACAGAGGCCCGACGTCACCACCTCGTCGTAGAGATGGGCCCAGTGCGGTTTCTCGGGAGGCACGGCGACAACCCTACCGATCCACCGTGGCGGTCGTCGGCCGGCGCGGGCCGGGTACGGTGCGCCGGTGCCGGAACTGGTGGAGGTGGAGCGGTACCTCCGGCTGGCCGAACGGGTGGTCGGCCGCCGCATCGTCGAGATCGACGTCGTCGACCCGCATGTCACCCGCGGCCTGGTCTCGGACGCCGACCTGGCAGCAGCCGTGTGCGGCCGGCGGGTCTCCGCCGTCCGCCGTCACGGAAAGCTGCTGGTCATCGAGATCGCCGGCGGACCCCGCCTCGGCCTGCGCTTCGGCATGACCGGGACCCTGGTGGTGGACGGGGACGCCGGGGTGGACCGGCTTCTGCACGCCTCGGCAGCGCTCGACGATCGTTGGGCCCGCTTCCGCGTCGGGTTCGCGCCGCGGGGCGAGCTGGTCCTCCACGACCCGAGGCGGCTCGGCCGGGTGGAGCTCGACCCCGACGAGGAATCTCTCGGTCCGGACGCCGCTACGGCGACGCCGGCGCAGCTGGCGGTCGCGCTCGGACGGAACCGGGCGAGTGGCGGCCCGGCGCTCAAGGTACGGCTCATGGACCAGTCGCGCCTGGCCGGGGTGGGCAACCTCTTGGCCGACGAGGTGCTGTGGCGAGCCGGTCTTTGGCCGGGTCGGCCGGCGGCTTCCCTTTCGATGCCGGAGCTGCGGCGACTGCACCGTCATCTCCGGCAGACGCTCGACGACCTGCTGGCCCGCGGCGGGTCGCACACCGGTGACCTCATGGCCGAGCGGCGGCCCGGGGGGCACTGCCCGCGGGACAACGCCGAGCTGGCTCGGGCGATCGTCGGGGGCCGGACGACGTGGTGGTGCCCGGTCCATCAGTGCTGACACCGAACGGCTGGCCACGGGGACGGGCCACCGGGCCCCCGGAGGGTCACCGCCTCCTGGCTCAGCCGGCTCCGAGCGCTCCGAGCGCCTCGAGCACCTTGGCGGCGTGGCCGTCGGCCCGGACGTTGTACCAGGCACGGGTGACGGCCCCGCCCGCGCCGACCAGGAACGTCGACCGGATGGTGCCGACCGCCTTCTTGCCGTACATGGTCTTCTCCCCCCAGGCGCCGTACTCGCTCATGACGGCGTGGTCCGGGTCGGACAGCAACGGGAACTGGAGGCCGAACTTCTCGCGGAAGCGAATGTGCTTCGCGGCCCCGTCAGGGGAGATGCCGACCACGGCGACCCCGGCCCGGCTGAACGCCTGGAGGTTGTCGTTGAACTGGCACGCCTCCTTGGTGCAGCCGGGAGTGT
>JBOGGF010000413.1:0-2320 GCA_050743965.1 Acidimicrobiales bacterium | reverse complement strand
TCGACGAGCCGTGCCCGGGAAGCACGAGGGTCTCGCCGTCGAATCGGGAGAAGAGCCGCCGCTCGATGGACTGGACGATGGTCGGGAAGTCCCCGCCTTCGAAGGACGTGTTCCCCGGACCGCCCGGGAACAGCGTGTCCCCCGTGAGGAGCAGGGGAGTGCCCTCCACGGAGAAGCACATGGAACCCGGCGTGTGGCCTGGCGTGGCGATCGTCCGGACCCTGAGCCGGCCGACCTCCAGAGTCGAGTCGTCCTCCAAGAGCTCGTCGTAGGAGGGGAGCATGCCGGCGTCCGCCTCGGTGACCGCCACCGAGTACCCGGCTTCGCGCACCGCCGGCACAGCCTGGATGTGATCCCAGTGCCCGTGGGTCTCGACCACCTTGCGCACGCCGAGGCGCTTGCAGAGATCGAGGAGGAGCTCGTGCTCGTTGGCGGCGTCGACGAGGAGGGCGTCTCCGGTGCGCCGGCACCGCAGGACGTAGACGTTGTTGTCCATGGGGCCGACGACGGTGCGGTGCACCTCGCACGCCGCGTCCTCCCAGATGCGCTCGAGCCCTGCCACCTTCCCAGGCTGCCACACGGGCCCGCAGCACGCCGCCCAGCGCCGCCGAACGCCGAACGCCGCCGCGGCCGGGCAGGTCGGAGGCCCCGGGGCACCGGGAGTGACGGATTGTAACCAGTCCGGCCATTCTGGTAGACAGCGGGCAGGAGTCCGCCGCGCCGGCGGCATCCCGGTCCCGGGCGGCGCCCCCTCCCGGCGCCGCGCACGGCCAGAAGGGGTCCCATGAACTTCGCCTTCAGTGAGGAGCAGGAGGAGCTGCGGCGAGCAGTCCGCCGGTTCTTGGCAGAAAAGTCCCCGGAGCCCGAGGTGCGCCGGCTCATGGAGACGACCGAGTGCTACGAGCCGGCGGTCTGGCTCCAGATGGCCGAGCAGCTGGGCCTCCAGTCCCTCACCATCCCCGAGAAGTACGGGGGTGCGGGCTTCGGCTACGTCGAGCTGATCGTGGTCCTAGAGGAGATGGGGGCGGCTCTCTTGTGCGCACCGTTCTTCTCCACCGTGGCCCTGGCGGCCAACGCCCTACTGACCTCGGGCGACGAGGCGGCCAAGCAGCAGCACCTGCCCGGCCTGGCCTCGGGCGAGACCATCGGCACCTTGGCCATTACCGAGGACAGCGGCCGTTGGGACGCCGGCTCGGTGACCATGACGGCGGCGCGGTCCGGGGACGGCTGGACGCTGGAGGGCCACAAGAGCTTCGTCCTCGATGGCCACGTTGCCGACCTGGTGCTCGCTGTGGCCCGCACCGACGCCGGCGTGAGCCTCTTCGCCGTCCCGGGCGACGCGCCCGGACTGGCACGCACGCCGCTGCCGACCCTCGACCAGACGCGCAAGCAGGCCCGGCTCGAGCTCCACGGGACGCCGGCGACCCTCGTCGGCACCGAGGGCGGGGCCGAGCCCGGGCTGACCAAGACCCTGCAGCTGGCGGTGGTGGCCCTGGCGGCCGAGCAGGTCGGCGGGGCCCAGCACTGCCTGGACAGCTCGGTCGAGTACGCCAAGTCCCGGATCCAGTTCGGCCGACCGATCGGGAGCTTCCAGGCGATCAAGCACAAGTGCGCCGACATGCTGCTCGAGGTCGAGTCGGCCCGCTCGGCCGCCTACTACGCCGGGTGGGCGGCGGCCGACGACTCCGACGAGCTGCCGATGGTGGCGAGCCTGGCCAAGTCCTACTGCTCGGAGGCGTACTTCCACGCCGCGGCCGAGACCATCCAGATCCACGGCGGCATCGGCTTCACCTGGGAGCACACAGCCCACCTGTACCTCAAGCGGGCGAAGTCCTCCGAGCTGCTCTTCGGCGACCCGGCCTACCACCGCGAGCTCCTGGCCCAGCAGATCGGGATCTAGCCCCAGCGCTCGAACGCTCGGCGGTCGGCGTCCGCGCCACCCGGTGCCCCCGCCTACGGTGTGCCGGTGGCGACCGGGCCGTGGCAGATGGTGGATGGCCCCGCCGGACGGTTGTGCCTGTACGCGGCCGGACCGAGCGGGGCGTCCCGCCGCGACCCGATGCTGCTGCTCTGCCACGAGCTGCCCCGGGGCGCCGGCGGTGCCCACGACGCCGGTCGGGCGTACCCGGCCCTCGCCGACCGGCTGGCGGGGGAGTCCGGGCTCCGGGTGGTGGCCGGGATGCTGCGGGGTGCCGGTGGCTCCGACGGCGACTTCTCCGCCGACGGCTGGCTCGAGGACCTGGCGTTCGTGCTGGACCAGGAGGCCACCCCGGACACCGAGGTGTGGGCCGTCGGCTTCGGGCTGGGCGCGGCCCTGGTG
>JBOGGF010000412.1:0-2963 GCA_050743965.1 Acidimicrobiales bacterium | reverse complement strand
AGCTCGGTCACCGAGTGCTGGGTCGGCTTGGTCTTCTGCTCGCCCGACGGCGCCAGGAACGGCACCAGGGTGAGATGCACGTAGCAGACGTGGTCGCGGCCGACATCCCGGCGGAACTGCCGGATGGCCTCGACGAACGGGACGATCTCGATGTCACCGACCGTGCCGCCGATCTCGACGATCACCACGTCGACGTCGTCGTTGGCCAGGCGCTTGACGCGTTCCTTGATCTCGTCGGTCACGTGGGGGATGACCTGGACCGTCTTGCCCAGGTAGTCGCCGCGACGCTCCTTGGCGATGACCGAAGAGTAGATGGAGCCGGTGGTGGTGTTGGAGTTGCGGTTGAGGCTCTCGTCGATGAACCGCTCGTAGTGGCCGAGGTCGAGGTCGGTCTCGCCGCCGTCGTCGGTGACGAAGACCTCGCCGTGCTCGCCCGGGTTCATGGTGCCGGGGTCGACGTTGATGTAGGGGTCGAGCTTGCACATCGTGACCCGCAGGCCACGGGACTTGAGGAGGCGGCCGAGGGACGACGCCGTCAGGCCCTTGCCCAGTGAGCTCGAGACGCCGCCGGTGACGAAGACGTACTTGCTCATCGGGGGGTCACAGCCGGCGCAAGATGGCCCGCCGACCGCCTGGCCGGTCGTCGAGGAGGTGCACCCGGCCACGCTACTCGCTGGGGGCACCACCGGTGGTGGAATGCTCGAGCTCCGCCGACCGGCGCCGGCCCGCCGGCCGGTGTCCGAGCAGCTCCTCGGCGTGCGCCCGGGCCGTCGGGCTGTCGGGATGCCCGCTCAACATGCGGGAGACCTCGACCACCCGGGCGTCGCCGTCGAGAGCCTCGACCGTGGTCACCGTCCGGCCGTCCTCACCCACCACCTTGTGGACGGCGTAGTGGTGGTCAGCGACCGCGGCCACCTGGGGCAGGTGGGTGACCACCAGGACCTGGCGGGCCGCCGCGGCCTGGTGCAACGCCTCGGCCAGGGCGAGAGCCGCCGCCCCGCCCACGCCGGCGTCCACCTCGTCGAAGAGGGCGGTGGGCGCCCCGCCCCCGGTCACCAGCCGAAGGGCGAGCATGGTCCGCGCCAGCTCGCCGCCCGAGGCCACCTTGGCCAGTGACTGCGGCGGCTCCCCGGGGTTGGCCGCCAGGAGGAACTGGACCCCGTCCCCGGCACCCCCGTCGGGGACGTCGACCTCGAGGCGGGCGTCGGGCATGGCCAGGGACCCGAGGCGCTCGCCGACGGCCGCAGCCAGCTGGGGCGCCGCCCGCGCCCGGGCCTGGTGGACGTCTTCCTCGGCCCGCTCGACGTCGCGCCGAGCCTCGTCCCGCCGCGCCTGGAGGTCCGTCGCCCGGGCCGCGCGCCTTTCGAGATCGGCCAGCGCTCGCCGGGACTCCTCGGCGAACGCCCGCACGTCGGCCAGGGTGGTCCCGTACTTGCGGCGCAGGTCTGCCAGGAGCCGGCGACGGGCCTGGACCTCGGCCAGCCGGTCGGGATCGTCCTCCCAGCCCTCCACCGCCCGGCGCAGGTCACTGGCCGCCTCGACCGCGTCGGCCAGCACCGACCGGAGGCGGCCCTCCCACTCGGCAAGGGGCGCGTGGCCGGACAGGGCGCCGACCGCCTCGCCGAGGGTGCCGAGCGCCGACGGGGGCAGCCCGGCGGCGTCGGATCCCTCCACCGCGGCCAGGGCGAGCCACGCCGCCTCCCGGAGCGCCGAGAGGTCGGCCAGGCGGGCTTCTTCGCCGGCAAGGTGTGCGTCCTCGTCCGGGTCGATGATCGTCGCGGCGTCGATCTCGGCGATCTGGTGACGGAGCACGTCGGTCTCGCGGGCCCGCCGGTGGTCGTCGCCCCCGAGGGCGTCGAGCTCGCCCTCGATGCCGGCCAGGGACCGGCGGGCCGCCGCCAGGGGGCCGAGGTCGGTGCGGGCGAAGGCGTCCAGGGCCCGGCGCTGGGCCGCGGTGCCCGCGAGGGCCTGGTGCTCGTGCTGGCCGTGGATGTCGACGAGCGGGCCGCCCACCTCGGCCAGGGCCGACACCGGTGCCATGCGCCCGTCGACCCACGCCCGCGACCGGCCGGTGGCCGCCACCGCCCGGGCCAGCAGGCGCTCGGCCTCGCCGTCGGGATCCGCCTCGTCCAGTTCGAACCGGGCCTCCACCACCATCTCGCCCGCCTCGGCCCGGACCAGGTGGGCGGACGCCCGGCCACCGGCCACCAGCTGCAGGGCCTCGACCACCAGGGTCTTGCCGGCGCCGGTCTCCCCCGTGAGCACGGTCATGCCCGGGCCGAGCAGGAGCGTCAGGTCGGCGATGACTCCCAGGTCCCGCACCCGCAGCTCGGTCAGCACAGGTCGGCACTCACGGGCGGTAGCGGCCCTGGGTCGTGGCCGCTCACGGGTGGTATCGGCCGTGGGTCAGCGCTGCGCGCAGGGGGGCGGCGAAGCCCCGGCCGCCCGGGGACACCACACGCAGCAGCTCGGTCGCCACCCGGCACACCACCTCGCCGTCGGGAGCCAGCCGGCCGACCTCCCGCCCGTCGATGACGAGCACCGCCGGCCGGCCGGGCAGCACCCGCACCGTCACCACCTGGTCCTCCCGCAGGACCAGGCTGCGGTCGATCGACAGGTGCGGCGCCACGGGCGTGAGCACCATGGCGGGAAGGCGGGGGGAGAGCACGGGGCCGCCGGCCGACAGGTTGTAGGCGGTCGAGCCGGTCGGCGTGGCCACGAGGACCCCGTCCGCCTTGTACTCGAGGAAGCCTTCGCCGTCGACGGCGGTGGAAAGGCTGACCATGTGGCCGGGGACCGTCTTCTCCAGCACCATCTCGTTCAATGCCACCCACCACCGCTCGCCCACGGGGCACGCCTCGCCGTCCCCGTCCAAGGAACGGTCGTCCCCGGGCGCCGGCGTGACCTCGCCGTTCACCGTCACCGCCAACACCGCCCGCTCCTCGACCGGGACGCCACCGGCG
>JBOGGF010000411.1:0-5304 GCA_050743965.1 Acidimicrobiales bacterium | reverse complement strand
GCCCACGACCAGCGTGGCGCCCTCCCCGACGGCAGCCACCCCGAGCAGCCCGGTGGCGGCATAGGCGGCCCCACGCCACCGGCGGTCGTCCCACCAATGCCCCTCGAGCGAGCGCATGACCGTGCCGAAGCCGGCCACCGGGTGCCACCGGGCCGGCTCGCCGAAGGCGGCATCGGCGGCGAGGCCGACCGCCACCGCTGCCGCCCGGCGGGCGAGGGTCGGCCATACACCGGCGGGCGCGCCGCTCACCACCGGAACGTCCCGACCACGAGCCCCACCGTCTCGAGCGCAATGCCGGCCGCGCCGAGGACGTCGCCGGTGAACCCGCCCACCCGCCGGACGGCCAGCAGGACGACCGCGCCGGCGGCGGCGGCGCCGGCGGCCAGTGCCACTGGGCCGGCCACCGGGCGGGCCGCCACGGCGCATCCGACCGCCAACGGGACCCCGACGACGACCGCCGTCCAGCCGCTGCGGGTGGCCGACTCCCCGAGGAACGCGGTCGCCAGCCCACCGTCGGCCCGGGCGTACGGCACGGCGGTGGCCGTCGCGGCCATGGCCGTGCGCGACGCCGTCCACAGGGCGACGACGAGCAACACCGACGGTGCCATGGAGAAGAACGCCGACCACCGGACGAGGAGGGTGACGGCCCCGGCGGCCAGGCCGAATGCGCCGAGGCAGGGCTCGCGCATCACCGCCAACCGCCGCGCCCGGTCGAGGTGGGGCAGCAGCCCGTCGGCCGAGTCGGCCACGCCGTCGAGGTGGAGCATGCCCGTGAGGCCGAGGTCCAGTGCGACCACCCCGGCCGCGGCCACGGCCGGCGGGGCGATCCGGTCCAGTCCCCACCAGGCGAGGCCGAGCGCGGCCCCCAGGGCGGCGCCGACGAGCGGGAACCACGCCAATGCCTGTGGTGCCGGCGCCGTGGCCCCGCCGAGCGGCGTGAGGAAGGCGACGGCGCGGCGGGCGTCGGCAACGCTCACGGCGCCTCCAGCCGCAGGACGCGCCCGGCCACGACCAGGAGCACCGTCCCGGCCACCACGGCGACCTCCTGGTTGAGCCGGCCGAGGACGTCGCGGAACCGCCCGCCGGCCTCCGAGGACGGATGGACGCCCAGGCCGACCTCCTCGCTCACTACCACCGTGGGCTGCCCGGCCGACGCCCGGCGCCCGAGCGCGTCGAGCAACCGGTCGCCCGGCGCGGCGAAGGCGTGGTGGCCCGCCACCCAGGTGCCGAGCGAGTCGACCAGGGCCGTCCCGTCCACCGCGAGCAGGACGGCGCCGAGATCGCCGCCCTGGACGACCTCCACCGTCGACCACGCCGGCGGTCGGCGCCGCCGGTGGGCCGACAGGCGGGCCCGCCACTCGTCGTCGGTGCCCGCGTCGCCCGGCCCGGTGGCGACATAGGTGACGGGACGGGCTTCGGTCGCGGCCAGCCGCTCGGCGACCGCCGACTTGCCGGACCGGGCACCGCCCAGTACCAGCGTGACCTCTCCTGCAGTGACCATGACGTCCTCGCGCCCGACACGCCCGGCCGGTCGGCCGGTGCGGCACATCGCAGGTCTCCTGGCTCCCGGATCGTTGCTCGCCCCGGCCTTCCCGCCCCGGAGGGCCGTGGCCGTGATAGGGGTCGCTCCCCGGTCACAGTTGCGGGACAGCCCCGGACTCACACCGGGTTCCCTGCGGCTGCGCCGTCCACAGTAGACCGCTGGCCGAGGCCCCGGTGCCGCCCGGGCTCGCTGATTGGCGAGGGCGGGGCACGGCGTGGGCACGGCCGTGGGGCAGGACGGCACCGTGTGCGCCTGGGCCACGGCGGTAGCGTGAGGCGATGGCCCGCAACGAGTCGATCGTGCTGCTCAACACCGGGGACGGGAAGGGCAAGTCGTCCGCCGCCTTCGGGGTGATGGGCCGGGGCTGGGCCCGCGGGTGGCGGGTGGGCGTCGTCCAGTTCGTGAAGGGTGGCAAGTGGAAGGTCGGCGAGCGCAAGTTGGCCGACCACCTGGGCATCGAGTGGCACTCCCTCGGGGACGGTTTCACCTGGGAGTCCACGGACCTCGACGAGACGGCGGCCAAGGGCCGTCACGCGTGGGAGGTGGCGCGCGAGAAGCTCGCCTCCGGCGACTACGACCTCCTGATCCTCGACGAGCTGACCTACGCCGTCAGCTACGGCTGGGTCGCGGTGGACGAGGTGGTCACCGGCGTCACCGGACGGCATCCGGGGACGAACGTCGTCATGACGGGGCGCAACGCCGCGCCGGAGCTGGTCGAGCTGGCCGACACCGCCACCGAGATGCGCAAGGTCAAGCACGTCTACGACCGCGGCGTGAAGGCCAAGAAGGGGATCGAATACTGAGCGGGCTCGCGCTCGGGCCCCGACTGGTGGTGGCGGGGACCCACTCGGGCGCGGGGAAGACCACCGTCGCCACCGGGCTGATGGCCGCCTTCACCGCCCGCGGCCACCGCGTGGGCGCCGCCAAGGTCGGCCCCGACTTCATCGACCCGGGCTACCACCGGCTGGCCACGGGGCGGGTCGGGCGAAATCTGGACGTGCACCTATCGGGTCCCGACGCGGTCCGAGCCCTCGCCGCCCGGGCGGCCGAGGGCGCCGACCTGCTCGTCGTCGAGGGGGTCATGGGGCTGTTCGACGGGGTCGGCGCCACGTCGGCGGCGAGCACGGCCGAGGTGGCCCACCTCCTCGAGGCTCCCGTGGTCCTCGTGGTCGACGCCGCCTCGCTCAGCGCTTCGGTGGCGGCGCTCGTGCACGGGTACGACGACACGTTGCGGACGGCGATCGGCCGCGGCCTGGCCGGAGTCGTCCTCAACCGCGTGGGCTCGGACAACCACCGCGCCCTGCTGCGCGAGGCGCTGGTCCCGCTGGGCGTCCCCGTGCTCGGGACGCTCGCCCGCGACGCCGCCCTCGCCTGGCGGGACCGCCACCTCGGGCTGGTCCCGGTGGTCGAGAACCCGGCGGGGGTGACGGCGGCGCTCCGGCGCCTGGCCGCGGCGGTCGAGCACTCGCTCGACCTCACCGCCATCGAGGCCACCGCCCGCCGGGCGCCGCCGATCGCCGGGATCGACCCCCTGCCCGCTGCCCGCCCGGTCCCCGGCGCCCCGGTACCGATCGCCGTCGTCGCCGGGCCGGCGTTCACCTTCGCGTACCCGGACAACATGGAACGGCTCGCAGAGGCGGGCGCCGACCTCCAGCCCTTCGATCCCCTCGAGGCCGGCACCCTGCCGGCGGGCGCCCGGGCCCTCTACGCCGGTGGCGGCTACCCCGAGGTCCACGCCGAAGCCCTCGCCGCCAACGAACCGCTCCTGGCCGACGTCCGGCGGCGGGTCGGCGGGGGACTGGTGACCTGGGCCGAATGCGGCGGGCTCCTGTGGCTGGGCCAGTCGATCGAGGGTCACCGGCTGTGCGGGGCGCTGCCGGTCGACGGCCGCATGACCGGCCGGATCACCGTCGGGTACCGGACGGCTCGCGCCCTGCGGCCCAACCCGGTCGTGCCCGAGGGCGGCGAGGTCCGCGGCCACGAGCTCCACTACTCCGCCGTCGATCCGCCGGGCGACGCCCTCGAGCTCACCGGGCGCTCCGACACCACGATCGGCGGCTGGGCCTCCCCCTCACTCCTGGCCTCGTACCTGCACTGCCACCTGGCGGACCGGCCGGACCTCGCCGAGCGGTTCGTCGCCGCCGCGGCACGCAGGAGCAATGGAGCCCGCCAGTAGTCTGGCCCGCATGGTGACGGTCGCCGAGCGCATGGAGCTCCGACGTTCCGCGATCGGGCGCGGGCTGCTCCTCACCCTCGTCGTCGCCGTGCCCACCCTGGTGCTGGCCGAAGACTGGCACGGCCGCCCGCTGATCGACCAGGGCGGGTACGGCTGGCTGGCCCCGGCGGCGGTCGTCGCCCTCGCCTTCGTCGCCGGCGGCGTGCTCACCGGCCGTCGCAGTGCCGACGCCGGTCGGGCCGTGGGGCGGGGGCTGGCGGTCGGCGTGCTGGCCGTCGCCATCCTCCTCGCCGGCGACGTGGTCCGCCGCGTGCTCATGAACCCGACCCTGCCCATGGGCGTCGTCGACTACTGGATCGAGGCCGCGGCGGCGTCGGTCTCCCTGGCGGTCGCCGGCGCCGTGGCTGGCCACCGGTCGGGGCGCGACAGGCTCGATGGCCACGGCCGACGCCCGGGTGGCGGGTCGGCCCCCGGAGGGACCTGAGATGCCGCCGCCCGGGCGCGGTATGGGGATGGGCACGGCGGCCGCCTGGGGCGGCATGCGCTCCTACCGCCAGGACCGCTCGGTGCTCGACCACCGGGTCAAGAAGGGCACGACCCGACGGATGCTCCGGTTCGCCATGCCGTACCGCAAGGTGCTGGCGATCTTCCTTCCTGTAGTGGTGGTCGCCGCCGCCGCCGGGGCGGTGAACCCCCTCATCCTGCGAGCCATCATCGACAAGGGGATCCTCGACCACCGGGTGTCGCTCGTGGTCGAGCTCGCCGCCGTCGCCGCCGGCTTGGCCGTCTTCACAGCCGGGCTCTCGCTCTACCAGCGCCGCGTCTCGGCCCTCATCGGCGAGGGGCTGATCTTCGACATGCGCTCCAAGGTGTTCCGACACATCCAGCGGATGCCGCTCGCCTTCTTCACCCGCACCCAGACCGGGGCGCTCGTGAGCCGGCTCAACAACGACGTCATCGGCGCCCAGCAGGCCTTCACCACACTGCTGTCGAACGTGGTGGGCAACCTGATGACCGTCCTCATCGTGCTGGGGGCGATGTTCTTCTTGAGCTGGCAGATCACGCTCGTGGCCCTGCTCCTGCTCCCGCTGTTCTTGGTGCCCGCCCGCCTGGTCGGCCGCAAGCTCGGGGCGCTGACCAAGGAGAGCTACGACCTCAACGCCGAGATGAACATGGTCATGAACGAGCGGTTCAACGTGTCGGGGGCGATGCTGGTGAAGCTCTTCGGCCGTCCCGCCGAGGAGGCCGGCGCCTTCGACGCCAAGGCGGCGCGGGTGCGCGACATCGGCATCGCCCAAGCCCTCTACGCCCGGATGTTCCTGGTGGCACTGGTGCTGACGGCATCCCTCGCCACGGCGTTCGCGTACGGCTTCGGCGGGGTGGCGGCGGTGCACGGGGCGCTGGCGGTGGGCACCGTGGTGGCGCTCACGGCCTACCTGGCCCGCCTGTACGCGCCGCTCACCCAGCTCTCCAACGTCAACCTCGACGTGATGACCACGCTGGTGTCCTTCGAACGGGTCTTCGAGGTCCTCGACCTGGTGCCGATGATCGCCGAGCGCCCTGGCGCCGTCACCCTCTCCCGGGG
>JBOGGF010000410.1:0-7504 GCA_050743965.1 Acidimicrobiales bacterium | reverse complement strand
CCCCCCCCACGACAGGTACGAGCACCAGATGGACGCCCGATGGGGGCGGTTCGCCGGCATCGCCAAGTTGTTCGCGCCCGAGCCCCAGTCGACCAAGGCGTGGGCGGTCGGGGCGGCGGGAGAGCGGCAGGCGGCCGAAGTGCTCGAGGGGGTCCTCGGTGCCGACGCCGCGCTGCTCCACGACCGGGCGATCCCTGGCAGCCGGGCCAACATCGACCACGTCGCCGTGGCGGCGTCGGGCGTGTGGGTGATCGACACGAAGCATTACCGCGGGCGGGTGGAGCGCCGCGATCGGGGCGGCTGGTTCACCCCCGACATCCGCCTGGTGATGGGTGGCCGGGACCGGTCCGCCGACATCGAGGGCACCGGGCGTCAGCTCGCCGCCGTGGCAGCCGCGCTAGGCGATCCGGGCCTACCCCTCCATGCCGCCCTCTGCCTGGTCGGTGCCGAGTGGTCCTGGTTCGCCAAGCCCTTCGAGGTCGGCGGCGTCCACGTGGCCGCCCCCCGCGACCTCGCCCGTCTGATCAGACGTCCGGGCCCCCTCGATCCACGGCAGGCCCAGGGGCTCACGGCGCGCCTGGCGCACCGGCTCCCCGCTCGGTGAGATCCCTCAGGTGGCCGAGAGACCGCGGCCGGTCCGCCGCTGGGCCCGGGCGGCCCGCGCCAGGTCGGGCAGGGAAGCGACCAACGTCGCCATCTCCTCCTCGGTCCGGTCACGCAGGATCGCGTGCACCCGCGTCCCCGCCGTGTCGACCAGGACGGTGCCCAGACCCAGCGACCGCTGCCACGGTCCCTGGACCGACCGCACGCTCTGCACCTTGTCGAGGGGGATCCACGTCGTCGTCCGCCGCACCCTGCCCCGCGACGCCACGACGTACCGATCGTCGCTCCCCCAGCCGAGGAAGTGGTATCGCAGCGGCGCCTTCCATCGTGCCGGGCGCGGTGCGGGGCGACCGAGCACAGGGCGGTCGGGGACGAGCTCGCCCAGCACCCGATCGGCCTCGGCCCGGGTCCCGACCGGCACCACGGCCCGCAGCCGCCCGGCCTCCGACTGGTTCTCCTTGCGCTGGCGGGGACCGGCCACGTCGACCTCCAGCCGGCACCAGCCGATCGCCCGCCACACCAACGGCTCGACCAGCACCACCGCCTGGACGCTGCCGCCGCGGATGGTCTCGGCCGTCGTTTGCACCATGCCCGACTCGATGCGCAATCCCTCGGGTACCGCCGCCACCGCCGTGCCGTAGCCGCCGTTGTACCGGCGCCACAGGCCAAGGGCCATTCCCAGGACCCAGCCGGCGGCCAATCCGGCGATGCCGGGCGCGACATTGGCGATCGAGAGGGACACGAGCACCCCGATGCCGACGACGGAGGTCGCACCGTAGGCCGTGAGCACGATGCCTGCGACCAGTCGGACCGAGCTCACTTCGAACAGCGTTCGACCGGTAAACCACGGCGGGGCTGGGTGCGCGCCGGCAAACCAAGGCGGGGCTGGGTGCGCGCCGGCGGGCCCAGGCGGGGACGGATACGAGCCGGCGGGCCACGGCGGGGCTGGGTGCGCGCCGGCGGGCCCAGCGCGAGAGGATGCCGTGCCGGGGGCAGCGGCCAGGAGCTGCCGCCGGACGATCTCGGCGTGCGCCGTCGTGAGACACGACAGGCGACATTCGGCCGCACCGGATGCCGCCATCCGCAGGCGCAACTCCGCCAGTCCGAAGACTCGGGCGATGCCCGTCTGGATGACGTCCACCGCCTGGAGCTGGCTCAGGGGGAACCGCCGGGATTGATGGCGGATCCAGCCCGTCTCGATCCGCAGCACGCCGCCATCCACCGTCCAGCGCGTCACGATCCAATTGATGAGGTTGGCCACCACGGCCAATCCCAGGATGACGCTGTCGATGACGATATCGGTCCGCTGCCCCCGGCTGAAGAACAGGAGCACGACCAAGAGGAAGAGGGCGAAGGCGTGTCGCCCCGACCGGACGATTGGCGACAGCGGATGTAGCCGGTGCCACTCGGGGACCCCGCGGTGATCGGCCATCCCGGCCCCGACCGGGCCGGACGGCTCGGCTGGCGGTGACGCGTCCCAGCTCACAGGCCGCCCGAATGCGCCTCGCCGAGCGACGCGAGCTGGTCGCGCAGCCGCGCCGCCACGTCGTGCTCGAGGCCCGGGATGCGGGCGTCGCTGGCCGCCGCCGCCGTGTGCATCCGCAGCGTGGCCAGGCCGAAGCTCCGCTCGATCGGCCCGGCGGTGACATCGAGGTACTGCATGCGACCGTAGGGAACGACGGAGAGGCGCCGGATGAGGATGCCCCGTCGCACCAGTAGGTCGTCGTGGCGCTCGGCGAAGGCCCACGCCCGAGCTCGCCGGCCGAGGACGTGATCCGTCACCGCGGCGAGCCCCAGCAGCGCGCCAGCAACGATGCCGGCGACCAGCGCCGAGGCGTACACCAATGCAAGCCCACCGCCGAGGAGGACGAGCGGGACTACGACGAGACCGAGCTGCACCCGTCGCACCGACCGAAGCCGTGCCGACGGGCGCGCCCAAGTGACCTCGTCCGACTTCCCGCCGGGGGCAGCACCTTCGGGGCGAGCCTCCTGCATACGGTCATCCTAGGTTTCGACCTGATCCCAGTCCCGGCGACCGAGCGACCCAGCGGATCCTGCATCCCTATTGCAGGCGGCCCGTCGAGGGCGCACCCGGACCGATTCTCAGGGGATCCGTATGTCGCGGTGCTCGGCGGCGAAGCGCCGCTCCTCGTCGGTGAGCGTCGATACCTTGACCGGGACCACCAGCGTCCAGTGGCCGCCCACCGGGCAGCGCTGGAACCGCCACCATCCGAAGCGCAGCGCCTTCAACGACCCGCCCGGGATCCAAATGGTGGTGAAGAGATGCCTGTCCCGGCACCGCACGACCGTCCGGGTCCCGATCGGGTAACCCAACCGGCGCAGGACGACGGTCGCGACGCCGAGGGTGGCCCCCGCTATGCCGACGACGGCGGCTCGGCGCATTGCTCCTCCTTGGTCGGGTGGCGGGTTGCCGCTCCCATCCCGTCGAGCCGGGAGGGGGGATCAGCCCTTCTGGAGCTCGCCCACGTTGCGGCGCTCGCTCATCTCACGGTCGAGGTTGGCGATCTGGCGCCGAGCCCGCTGGACCGGCTCGATCAGGTGGGCGACCGACTCGTCGAGCGTCTTGCGCAGGCGGCCGTAACCCTCGACGAACGCCGACTGGATGGACGCCGCGTCCTCGAGGGTCGACAGCATGAGCCGCCGCTGGGCCTCGAGCTCGGCGAACAGGCTCTCCCGGCGGGCCATGGCACCGTTCACGATCTGCTCCGCCTCAGCGTGGGCCTTGACCAACAGCGCCTCGGCCTCCTTCTGGGCGTCGGCCCGGGCACTCTCCGCCGTCATCCGTGCCTCGATGGTGGTCCGCTCGGCATGCCCGTCCACCTCGGTACGCGTCTCACTCGCGTACACCTCGGCTGCAGCCCGCAACTGCTCGGCGTACTGGTCGGCGTCGCCACGCGCCTTCTGCGAGTACTCATGCGCCTCGGCGGCCAGCTCGGCTGCCTCGTCGTTCGCCCGCTTCGCCGCCTCGGTTATCGCTGCCTCAGACCCCTCGCGCGCGGCCGTGATGTCGTTCTCGGACTGCTCCCGGAGAGCCTGCACCTCTGCCGTCGCGGTGCGGCGCGCCTCGTCGGCATTCGCCTGCGCCGACTCGAGCGTCTGGTCCGCCTCGCTCCGGGCCTCGGACAGCAGCTGATTGGCTGCCGCCTTGGACTCCTCGGATTCCGTCCGCGCCACGCGCAGGATGCTGGCAGCGGCATCGCTGGCGAGCACGGCCAAGTCGGCCTTGCTCAGCGTGGTGAGATCCGGCGTGCGGCTCTCGGCGACGGCGAGCGCCGCCTCGAGCTCGGCGATCCGCGTCCGGAACGGTTCGGTCACGTCCGGTAGGGCCGGCGTCGCCTGAGGGGCGGGCGGGCTCGTCTCGCCTGGAACCACGTCGTTCAACCTCCTGAACCGGAAGCGGCGAGGTCGAGCAGCTTCCTCCGGACCACCCGAGTGGCCCGCGCCCGACCCGGAACCCTCCGGCAGCCGGGCGGTGTCGGAGCTCCCGTTGGTCGACGCAGTCATCGCCACCCCTCCTGGTTTCGCTGCGGGCCGCGGGCGTCTCCCAGTGCAGTCCGAGCTGCCAGTCTACTGCGGCCCCCGCGTCGACGCGGGGATCCCACGAGCCGTGCGCCAGTCGCATCCGGCGGTGCGCCGGTCGACATCGATACGGCACCCACGGGACTTGCGAGACTCGCTCCGGCATTTCCCACTGTGAGATGGGCTCGCCGAAGGTAACCCGCTCGTCCTGCAGGAGACTTCGGCAGGCCTCGTGCTTCTCACCCGTGCACAGCTGCGCGACCGGTTTCGCGCCGACCTGGCTGGCCTGGACCTCGTCGGAGAGTTGCTCGCCGAGCGCCGGGCCGAGGCCGCTACCGAAGACGCTGCGTGAGGGCGAGTCCAGTCAGGAAGTGACCGTCTTCGACGCCTCGGCGCTTCTCTCGTATCTCCAAGGTGAGGACGGCTCCATCACGGTCGAGGCGGCCCTCGAGGCGGGAAGGGCGTGCGGTGCGGCGAACTGCTCGGAGGCCGCCCAAAAGGTCCGCGCCCATGGTCGAGACTGGGCCCTTGCTCGCTCGCTCCTCCTGAGCTATGGCCTCGTCATCGAGCCTGTAACCGTCGACGACGCCGAACGGGCAGCGGAAACCTGGCGTCCGGGTCAGGACCTCTCTCTGGCGACCGGCGCTGCTTGGCACTCGGAGACCGCTTGCCCGCGCTGGTCCTCACTGCCCGACCGGGCGTGGGCACCGCGGACCACATACAACAGGTCCGCTGATCGTTCATCCCGCAGCACTTCGACGAGCGAGTCATTGCGACTGAAATGAAGGTTTCTGGTGGGGTAGGCGGTCGTCTCTCGTATTCGAATTCCGATGACGTGCGGAACCGGCTCGAAGCGCTCGACTCCGCCCATGAGCATTGATGTAGTCTTACATCATGCAGCGGACTCAGATCTCTTTGACCGGCGAGGAACGGCGTGCCCTGGATGCCGCCGCGCTGCGGACTGGTCGATCGCTCTCCTCCCTGATCCGTGACGCGGTGGAGCAGGTCTACGGCTCGGAGCGCTCCGCCGAGGACGACCTCGCAGCGATGCGTCGTGCCTTCGGCTCCTGGAACGATCACGATCTCGACGGCGCAGCCTGGGTCGACCAGCTACGCACCGGCTCTCGTCTGGAGCGTGGCCGCTCGTGAGCGCCCTGGTAGACACCTCGATACTGGTCGACTACCTACGAGGGCACGCCGGCGCCGGCGACCTCCTCGAACGGAAGAGAGCCGCGGCCGTCCTTCATGCGAGCGAAATCACCCGCATCGAGGTCCTCGCCGGCATGCGCCCGGCAGAAGAGGATGACACCCGCGCGTTGCTGTCCACGCTGGTTTGGCACCCCGTCGACGCCGAGATCGCGGAAGAGGACGGCGCCCTGGGCCGCCGGTGGCTTCCCAGCCACCACACCATCGACCGCGCCGACCTCGTCATCGCAGCCACCGCCGTCCGCACCGACGCACGGCTGCTGACCCGTAACGTCAAGCATTTCCCAATGTTCACCGACCTCCGGGCGCCGTATTGACCGGCTTGGTGAGCGACCGTCGACCGCGCTCAAGTACCCGTGATCACGCCGACCGTGCCGCGGACGCGGTCCGGATGCCCTGTACCTCGGTGGACCGTAGACACTCGAATTCCAACCACCGTGAGCTGCGGCAACGTCTCGATGTTCTTCGCTCGACGCGTTGATACGGTCAGACGCGGATGACTTCGATGCCCGGCATCGCGTCATAGTCGCGCTCCTGGGTCACGACCGGAATCTGCTCCACCGCGGCAGTTGCTGCCACGAGTGCGTCGAGAATAGGGACTCGCCGGCGCCTGCCCCGCAGATCCGCGGCGATATGACCGAACCGGCGCGCAACCTCTGCATCGATCGGCAGCGGATCCCACGTCGACTCCACGGCCGAGAGCGTCGCCACCCTGCCGGCACGTTCGGCATCGCCCGCCATGAGCACCCCGAGCGTGAGCTCGGCCAACGTCACTACCGACACCTCCGTCTCCGTCACGCCAGTCATTTCGCCCAACGGTCGACCCGACTCGGTCGCGACGAAGAACGACGTGTCGATCAAAGCTCTCATAGGTCGTCCGTCGAATCCGACAACAGCCCGCGCACATCGGCCAGCAGTCGAGAATCGGCGGCATGGCGCGCAGCAACGGTGAGCGCCTCGCCAGCCGGCACCCTCCTGCGGCGATGCAACGGCACAATCTCGGCTACTGGACGACGGTCGACCGTGACGGTCACACGTTCTCCGCTCTCGACGCGTCGCAGTACTGCGCTGACCGTGTTGCGCAGTTCCCGGACCGAGATCGAACCACTCACAGACTTAAGTGTAGCACATGTGACTGCATGAGGATCGGTGGGCCGTAGACACTCGTATTCAGACCTCGCTGAGCTGGGAGAACGGCTGAACCCGCTGCGCGAGGGTCGGATGGACGGGTTCCAAGGGGCGACATTCTCGGGCGATGAGCGACAGGCTGAGTCGCCGCGCACCCCGACCATATGATCTGTGCGTGGCAAGAACGCGCAGCTCGGTGCTCGGGCCGGCATCACGTCCAGTCGCTATCCCCGGCGACATTGACGATCCCAACCTGCTCAAGGCGACTGGCATCATCGAGTTGCCCCTACACGTCGCCTGGAGCGAACCCGCGATGACCTACGACTTGAGCAGGCGCTCAGACCAGCTCCGCGTCTACGAGCAGGTGTTGCGCGAGGGGACGGAGGATGATGTCCGCTACTACATCAACATCGACGAGCTGGCACGCGTTTTCGACGAGCTCGTTCTGCCGCCTTACGTCCGCGCGGCATGGTCGGAGTGGTTCCGCCGCCACGGACGGGGCCGATTTTGAGTGCTGAGTCGACTGCAGGAACGAATCGCGCGCATCGTCACTGGGCTCGCCCAAGCGGAGGAATTCGCTCTGGCCGGCGGCGCGGCGCTCATCGTTCGGGGGGATGTCGATCGCCGGACGCGCGATCTGGACTTCTTCGGTCCGAGCGCCGTCGCCGTTGACAAGCTCCTTCCTGCCGCAGAGCAGGCGCTGATCGGCGACGGCCTGCAGGTCGAACGGATCATCGATCACCCGGGGTTCGCTCGCCTGCTCGTAAGCGATGCGACGGACCAGACGGAAGTCGATTTGGGAACCGATGCTCGGCTGTTTCCCGTCGGCGAATGCCTCGGCATTCACTTGCTATCGGGCGAGGAGCTTGCCGTTGACAAACTTCTCGCGCTGTTCGGCCGCGCCGGGGCTCGCGACTTCGTCGACCTCATGGCCGTCGCGGACCGCTATGGGATCGACCGCCTGTTCAACCTGGCCTCCGAGAAGGTCCGCAGCTTCGACGCGGAGGTGTTCGCCGAGATGCTGACA
>JBOGGF010000409.1:0-2386 GCA_050743965.1 Acidimicrobiales bacterium | reverse complement strand
GTCCATCATCGCGTCGGCCAGCGGGGTGACGATGTTCGTCGCCCCCGGCCCGCTGGTGACCATGGCCACGCCGGGCCGCCCGGTGGCGTGGGCGTACCCCTCGGCCATGTGGCCGGCACCCTGCTCGTGGCGGACCAGGACGTGACGGATGGACGAATCGAGGATGGGGTCGTACACCGGGAGGATCGCCCCGCCCGGCAGGCCGAACATCACCTCCACGCCTTCCATCTCGAGGCTCTTGATGAGGGCCTGGGCCCCGGTCAGCTCCATCGTCAACCTTTCTTCACTGTGCCGCTATCGGCATACCGGCTCGGGAATTGAAACGACCTCCCCATTGGGGAGGCCGGAGGGCGCGCGACGGGGCGGGTCGCGCGCTAGGTCAGCTGTACGAGGCCGGTGTGGCGGTGCATCGCTGGAATGATACCAGCGCCGGCGCCCTCTGGCAATCGCGCGATCGCCCGACGGTCAGGCCTCGGTGATGGCGCCCCGGTCGGCGCCCGCCACCAGCCGGGCGTACTTGGCCAGCACGCCGGAGGTGTAGCGCGGCTCGAACGGCTCGAGCGACGCCCGGCGCCGGGCGAGCTCGCCGTCGTCGACCAAGAGGTCGAGCCGGTGGCCGTGGACGTCGACGCGGATCCGGTCGCCGTCGGCCACCAGGGCGATCGGCCCGCCGTCCACCGCCTCTGGCGCCACGTGGCCAATGCACAGGCCATGGGTGCCGCCGGAGAACCGGCCGTCGGTGACGAGGGCGCAGTCCGAGCCCCGCCCGGCCCCCTTCATCGCCCCGGTCACCGCCAGCATCTCCCGCATACCGGGACCGCCCTTGGGGCCCTCGTAGCGGATGACGACCACCGTCCCCGGCTCGATGGCCCCCGCCAGGATGGCCTCCATCGCCGCCGGCTCCCCGTCGAAGGCGCGGGCCGTGCCCTCGAAGGTCAGCTCGTCGATGCCGGCCACCTTGACCACCGAGCCCTTCGGGGCGAGCGACCCGGACAGGATGGCCAGGCCCCCGTCGGCGTGGATCGGGTCGTCGAGCGCGTGGACGACGGAGCCGTCGGGCGCCGGCGGGTCCAGGGCGGCCAGGTTCTCGGCCACCGTCCGGCCGGTTATGGTCAGGCAGTCGCCGTGGAGGAGGCCGGCCTCGAGCAGCTCGCGCATGACGACCGGGACGCCGCCGATCCGGTCGACGTCGACCATGTGGAACCGGCCGTGCGGCTTGGTGTCGGCCAGGTGCGGCACCCGGGCGGCCACCCGGTTGAAGTCGTCCAGCTCCAGGGGGACGCGCGCCTCGTGGGCGATGGCCATGAGATGGAGGACGGCGTTGGTCGACCCGCCGAGGGCCATGGTGACGGCGATGGCGTTGTCGAACGCCTCCTTGGTCATCACCTGGTGGGGGCGGATGCCCAGCTCCAGTAGGCGCACGACCGCCCGGCCCGACTCGAAGGCGAAGTCGTCCCGGCGGCGGTCCACCGCCGGGGCCGAGGCGCTGCCGGGCAGCGACATGCCGAGGGCCTCAGCCACCGAGGCCATGGTGTTGGCGGTGAACATCCCGGCGCACGACCCCTCGGTCGGGCAGGCGTTGCGCTCGATGAGGGACAGCTCCTCGTCGGAGAGGGCGTCGACGGCGTGGGCACCCACCGCCTCGAACACGCTGACGATGTCGAGGGCCTGGTCCCGGAGGCGGCCGGGCAGGATCGAGCCGCCGTAGAGGAAGACGCTGGGCAGGTCGACCCGCGCCGCGGCCATCAGCATGCCGGGCAGCGACTTGTCGCACCCGGCAAAGGTGACAAGGGCGTCGAAGCGCTCGGCGTGCATCACCGTCTCGATCGAGTCGGCGATCACCTCCCGGCTCACGAGGGAGGCCCGCATGCCCTCGTGGCCCATGGATATGCCGTCCGACACGGCGATGGTGACGAACTCGAAGGGGAAGCCGCCGGCCTCCCGCACGCCCTCCTTCGCCCGCTTGGCCAGTCGATCGAGGGGGAGGTTGCACGGCGTGACCTCGTTCCAGCTGGAGGCCACCCCCACCTGCGGCTTGCCCCAGTCGGCGTCGGTCATGCCGACGGCCCGCAGCATGGCCCGGGCCGGAGCCCGGGTGGCGCCCTCGGTCACCTCCCAGCTGCGCGGCTTCATCCCGGGACGCTCGGTGTCGGGGTTGCTCACAGGCGGAGACTACCTGCCGCACGTGACCATTCGGGAGGAAGCCCGCCGGCGGGGCCCCAAGTCCCGAGCCTCCGACGCGTCGCCGGCGTGGCGAAGGGCGCGAAGCTCTTCGACGGCTTCGCGGTCCTCGCTCCATGCCTCTTCCGGGGCCCCGCGCTCGCGTACGTCCCCTGGCCCGACGACGCCACCTCTGTCGCTCAGAAGTAGACGTGGTCTCAGAAGT
>JBOGGF010000408.1:0-2407 GCA_050743965.1 Acidimicrobiales bacterium | reverse complement strand
CCACAGAGCCCAGGCCACCGCGGCAGGGACGGCGAAGGCCGCCGCCCACGCCGTCGCCGCCGTGCCGAGGCCGACGTACTCGACGCCCGAGACGACCAGCACGGCGGCGATCGCCGGCCGGACCAGGTGGTCGGGGGCCCGGGACGACAGGAGCGACCCGGCGAGCACCCCCGGAGCGCTCCCCAGGATCACCGCCGCCGTCACGCCCAGCTCGACGTGGCCGAAGGCCAGTTGGCCGAGGGCGGCGGCGGCCGTCAGCGGGATCGCCTGGACCAGGTCGGTCCCGACCAGTGCCGAGGAGGTCAGCGCCGGGTAGACGAAGGCGAGGAGGACGATCATGAGGGACCCCGACCCCACCGAGGTCAGCCCTACGAGCACGCCGCCGACGGCGCCCACCGCCGCCGTCGGTAGGGGGCGGGCCCGGCCCGGGTCACCGGTGCTGCGCCGGCTGCGCACGAGCGCCCGCACCACCATCGCCGCCGCACCGAGCAGCAGCGCCGCGCCGAGGAGGAGCTCGACGTCCCTCTCGGCCGCCTTCCCGCTCCCGAGCAGGTGGAGGAGGTAGGCGCCGAGGAAGGCGCCGGGGACCGACCCCGCGGCCAGCCAGCCCACTATCGGCAGCTGCACCTTCCCCCGCCGCAGGTGGACGGCGGCGCCGACCGGGCGCATCACCACGGCGGCGACCAGGTCGCTCGAGATCGCCGCCGCCGGGCTGACGCCGAAGAGGAAGATCAACATCGGGGTCATCAGCGCCCCGCCCCCCGCCCCGGTCATCCCGACCAGGCAACCGACGACGGCCGCACCGAGGACGAGGGTGCCGTCGACGTGCATGCGCGCAATCTTTACCGATTAGATCGGAAATATGCAATAAGCCGCTCGGGTAGGCCTTCGGGCGGCCCCTCGGGGCCATCCCGCCGCCGGCCGCTCGGACGGCTACTCGACCGTCCAGGTGGACCCGGAGCGCAGCAGCGCCTTCAGGTCGCCGAGCCCTCGCTGCTCCTGGGCATCGGTCACCTGGCGGGCCATCTGGTCGCCGTACTCGGGCCGCTCGACGGCCCGGAAGACGCCGATCGGCGTCGGCTCGTAGGGACCGCTCGACAGCCGGGATAGGGCGAAGGCCAGGCCCGGGTCGTCGCGGCGCTCGTCGTGGACGAGCAGGGCGTCCTCGCCCACGTCGCCCACGTCTACGATCTCAAGGCGCCCGTCAGGCCGCGGGACCACGCCCTTCTCCATGTCGGCGCCGAAGCGGATCGGCTCGCCGTGGCGCAGCGGGATGAGCATCTCGGCCCGCACGTCGCGGCCGGTGATCTTGCCGAACGCCCCGTCGTTGAAGACGTTGCAGTTCTGGTACACCTCGACGAAGGCCGCCCCCCGGTGCTCGTGGGCCCTGCGGAAGGTCTCCTGCATGTGGGCGCGGTCCTTGTCGTGGGTGCGGGCGACGAACGTCGCCTCGGCCGCCAGGGCCAGGCTCACCGGGTTGAACGGGGTGTCGAGGGAGCCGAACGGGGTGGACTTGGTGACCTTGGCGATCTCGGAGGTCGGCGAGTACTGGCCCTTGGTCAGCCCGTAGATCTGGTTGTTGAACATCAGGATGTTCAGCCGCACGTTGCGCCGCAGGGCGTGGATCAGGTGGTTCCCGCCGATCGAGAGGGCATCGCCGTCCCCGGACACGACCCACACGTCGAGGTCGGGGCGGGTGGTGGCGAGCCCCGTGGCGATGGCCGGCGCCCGCCCGTGGATCGAGTGCATGCCGTAGGTCGACATGTAGTACGGGAACCGGGCGGCGCAGCCGATGCCCGAGAGGAACACGGTGTTCTCCCGCCGGACGCCGAGGTCGGGCAGGAGCATCTGGACGGCGGCCAGGACGGAGTAGTCCCCGCACCCCGGGCACCAGCGCACCTCCTGGTCGCTGGTCCAGTCCTTGCGGGTGGTGGGCGGGACGGCGGTGGTGGTCATCGGTCTCCTCCGAGCAGGGTGACGATGGCGGACTCGATCTCGGCCGCCCGGAACGGGACGCCCTGCACCTTGGTGAGGGAACGGGCGTCGACGAGGAACTCGGCCCGCACCAGGCGGGAGAGCTGGCCCAGGTTGGCCTCGGGGACGAGGACCGTCGGGTAGCGCGACAGCACCTCCCCCAGGTTGGGTGGGAACGGGTTGAGGTGGACCAGGTGGGCGTGGGCGACCCGGAGCCCCCGGGCGCGCACGCGGCGCACGCCGGCCACGATCGCCCCGTAGGTCGAGCCCCAGCCGAGCACGAGCACGTCGGCGCCGCCCGTCTCGTCGTCGACCTCGAGTGCCGGCAGGCGCCGGGCGATGCCGTCGACCTTGGCCGCCCGCAGCCGCACCATCCGCTCGTGGTTGGCGGTGTCGTAGGACACGTTGCCCGAGCCGTCGGCCTTCTCCAGCC
>JBOGGF010000407.1:0-3752 GCA_050743965.1 Acidimicrobiales bacterium | reverse complement strand
GCTTTCGACGCCCCGCTCAGCCCGCCGCCTCTCGACGACGAACCGGGGCCTGCTACCGGGCTCTCCGGCGATTACCCGGACGGGATTCGCACCCGCTGGTCTGGTCCAGTTTCCAGGACGCAACATTCTCACAGCTTATACGAGATACCACCATTCACAACTTGCCAAATGGTCAACCTGGGAGCACGCTGCGAGGGACCCGGGGTGCCCACCGGGCACCCGTCACCCATACAGGAGGACCCACCCGATGCGTCGCATCCACGTCGCCCTCGCAGTCGACGACCTCGAAGCCACCGTCGACGACTACACCGAGCGCCTCGATGCCGAGCCGGTCGCCGTCGTGCCGGGGAAGTACGCCCTGTGGCGAACGGACGAGGTGAACCTCTCGGTCAATGCGGACGCGTCGACGGCGCAGCGCCTCCGCCATCTCGGGTTCGAGGACGATGCGGTGACCGAGAAGACCGAGAGCCACGACGTCAACGGCATCATGTGGGAGTCGTTCTCCTCCACCTGGCAGGACCGTGGACTGGTGCGAATCTACGGATGGCCGCTGCCACCGCCGGACTGACACCGCATACTGATTCGCCCGTTCGCCCGCTGCGCGACGGGGGCGGCGCCCGGCGACGAACGTCGGTTCGCAAAGACGACCGGGCGACCTCGCCGACCACGTGCTCGCTTACGGGTCTACCCGGCGGCATCACGCGACGTGAGGGTCGAGCCCTCCGAGCCAGCACCACGACCTACCATCGTGGGGTGGAGGTCGTTGTGCTGGCGGACACCCATCTGCGCGCCGGTCTGGAGACCCTGCCCCCGACGATCCTCGACGCGCTCTCCCACACCGACGCCATCGTCCACGCCGGCGACGTCGTGTCACGGGCGGCGCTGCGCGAGCTCCAGGAGCTCCGTCCCGAGCTGGGTGTCCACGCCGCGCTCGGCAACAACGACGGCGAACTGGTCGATCTGCTCCCCGTCGAGCGGTCGTTCGAGCTGGGCGGCGTCCGCTGCGCCGCGGTGCACGACAGCGGACCGGCCCGGGTCCGGGCAGGGCACCTGGCTCGGCGGTTCCCCGACGCTCAGGTCGTCATCTTCGGGCACAGCCACATCCCGGTGAACGGAGAAGGAGTCGGTGGCCAGCTCCTCTTCAATCCGGGCTCGCCGACCCAGCGCCGATCACAGCCAAACCGGACGTTCGGTCGTCTGCGACTGGTCGGTGGCCGAATCCGCTCCCACACGATCGAGAGCCTCGACGCGCCCTGCCCCTGAGCGGCGCCCCGCGCGCCGGCGCAGAGACCGGGCGATACTGGGCGGCGGTGGAGATCTCCGAGGTTACCGACGACCCCCTGCGCCAGCTGGCGGCCTGGCTGGACGAGGCCCGTGCGGCCGGTGCCCCGCTGCCCGAGTCGATGTGCGTGGCGACGGCCAGCCCCGCCGCCGTCCCCTCCGCCCGCATGGTCCTCCTGCGCGGGCTCGACGAGGGACTGGTCTTCTTCACCGACTACGGCAGCGACAAGGCCGCCGACCTCGAGGCCAACCCACGTGCCGCGGCGGTGCTGCACTGGATGTTCCCCACCCACCGGCAGGTCCGCGTCATCGGTCCCGTCGGCCGCGTCACGCCGGCCGAGTCGGACGCCTACTGGTCGTCTCGGCCGGTCGGCTCCCGACGTAGCGCCCTGGCGTCGAGCCAGAGCCGCGTGGTGGCCAGCCGCGACGTGTTGGAGTCGGCGGTGGCAGCGCTCGCCGGCCTGGCCGAGGACGACCCGGCCCTCGCCCGTCCCGAGCGATGGGGTGGCTACCGCATCGTCCCCGACGCCGTCGAGCTGTGGGAGGAACGGCCCAGCCGGCTCCACGACCGGGTGCGCTACCTGGCGGTGTCGGGCGGCGGTTGGCAGATCGAGCGCCTGTCGCCCTGAACCGGACGCGACCCGGCGCATCCGACCACTGCGGCAGATCCACCGTGGCGCCAGGCGGCGCGAAGCGGAAACATGGGGCCGCCGGTCGCCGGGCGACCCGTCGTGCCATGCTGGTCAGGTGGTGTCCGGGCGCACGCTGGCAGGCGTCGGCCCGACCGGGCGGTCGAACGGTCGTCTCCGGCCGCACGAGGTGGCCGAGGCGGCGGTGCTCGCCGACGTCTCGGTCGGGCTCTGCCTGCTCGGCTGGCTCCTCCCTTTCGGGACCGTCCTCACTGTCCTGTCGATCGTGCCGATGGCCGTCCTCGGCGCCCGTCACCGGACCCGAGCGGTGATCGCCGGCGGAGTCGCCGGCGCGGTTACCGCCCTCTTCCTCGGGGGCACCGGGCTGTCGGGAAACCTCTTGACCTGTGCCGTGGTGGGGGCGGTCGTCGGCGCCGCCATCCGCCGGTCCTGGAGCCGTCCGCGC
Source organism: Acidimicrobiales bacterium (assembly GCA_050743965.1). GTDB lineage: Bacteria > Actinomycetota > Acidimicrobiia > Acidimicrobiales > RAAP-2 > DAHUZJ01. The sequence continues at coordinate 1,376 of JBOGGF010000407.1, read as the reverse complement.
ACGGTGGCCGTGGCCGTGGTCGGGCTGTGGCCCGTGGTCGCCGGCGGGGCGGTGGGCGCGCTGGCGCTCTTCGCCGGCGTCCGGAGGCTCGCGCTCGAGCAGGTGCTGGTCCAGTGGCGCGGCGCCAGCCGGATCCTCCACCACCTCGGCTTCACCGGTATCGCCGGCGCCGGCGACCGGGCCGTTCCCTGGCTCGTCGTCCACTGGCCGCTGCCTCTCGCCGTCGGCCTGCTCGTGGCGATCGTCCTCTCGGTGTGGCTCACGCACCGGCTCACCCTCCCGGTGGTGCGGTACGTGGCCCGGGTCGTCCCTCCCGGGTCGGCCGCGCCGTACGCCGACCACTCGGCGGTGGCACCGGTGCCCGTCGAGCTGCGGGAGGTGAGCTTCCGGTACCCGGGGACGGCGCGAGACGCCGTGTCGGGACTCTCCGAGCGGATCGAGCCCGGAGAGCTGCTCACCGTGGTCGGCCCGAACGGTTCGGGCAAGTCGACGTTGGTCCGGCTGCTCGCTGGCGCGACGCCCACCGCCGGCGAGGTGGCCCGGCCCGGTGCGGCGGGGCTCGGTCGACCGGGCGGGACGGCCCTCGTCTTCCAGCACCCGGCCCGCCAGATCCTGGGCGTGCGGGTGCGAGACGACGTCGTATGGGGCCTCCCGGCCGAGACGCCGGTCGACGTGACCACGCTCCTCGAGCGGGTCGGCCTCTCGGACATGGCCGACCGCGAGACCTCGACCCTCTCGGGCGGTGAGCTCCAGCGCCTGGCACTGGCCGGGGCCCTGGCACGGCGCCCGGCGCTGCTGCTCAGCGACGAGTCGACGGCCATGATCGACCCGGAGGGGCGGCGCCGGGTGATCGACCTGTTGGCGGCGGCGGCGGACGGCGGCGCGGCGGTCGTCCACGTGACCCACCGCCCCGAGGAGGCGGCCCGGGCGACTCGGACGCTGGAGCTCGGCCGCGCGTCGGACACGCCCTCCCCGCCAGGCCGGCGCCGACCCACCGTCGTCGGGACGGTGCGCCTGCGAGGGGTCGGCCATGTCTACGGCCGCGGCTCGCCCTGGGAGCACCGAGCCCTTACCGGGGTCGACCTCGACATCGACCCGGGGGACGGCGTGCTCGTGGTCGGCCGCAATGGCTCGGGGAAGTCGACGCTGGCGTGGGTGCTGGCCGGCCTGCTGGTGCCGGCCGAGGGCGAGGCGTCGCTCGATGGCCGGCCGCTCGACCGATGCGTGGGGCGGGTCGGCCTGGCGTTCCAGCATGCCCGGCTCCAGCTGCTCGGGCCCAAGGTCCGCGACGACGTGCGGGCCGCCGCCGGGGTCGACGGCCCCCAAGCCGACGCCGCGCTCGCGCTCGTCGGGCTCGACCCGGCGCAGTTCGGGGG
>JBOGGF010000406.1:0-8417 GCA_050743965.1 Acidimicrobiales bacterium | reverse complement strand
GCTTTCGACGCCCCGCTCAGCCCGCCGCCTCTCGACGACGAACCGGGGCCTGCTACCGGGCTCTCCGGCGATTACCCGGACGGGATTCGCACCCGCTGGTCTGGTCCAGTTTCCAGGACGCAACATTGACACGAGCCTATGACCGGGCCGCCGCCATCGTCGCAAGCCACGGCGGGCACGACATGGGGCCCGCCACCGCCAACCCCACCGTCAGCGGGACAACCTCTCGCTGGCGGCACCCACCAGGATCTTGGCGACCGGCTGGACGTCCTCGGGGGACATCGACTGGAAGAAGGCGGCGTTCACCTGCGACCGCCACCATGCCCCGCGCACGATACGGGGCGCCCAGGAGGGCTGCTCGCTGATCGTCGGGAGGATGGCGTTCTCGAGCCAGGCCCGGCCGTGGATCGGGTCGACCTCGGCGTGGACCCGGTAGAAGGGGTAGGCGTCCTCCGGCGCCCCGACGCGGTCGAAGGCGCGCAGCACCATTCGGCACCGCGGCCCCGCCTGGATCTCGATCAGGCCGAGCGCCCCCAGCATCTCGGGCTGCAGCCAGCGGTTAGTCGCCAGCAAGGCGCCGAGCGCCACTCGTTCGAGCGCCTCGGCCGACTGCTCGCGCCGGTCGAGGCGCGGCATCGCCAACGCCTCGACCATGCGGTCGTGCAGCACCGTGTGCACGCCCTCGAGCTGTCCCCTGCCCATCTCGTCCCAGTAGTTCGTCGCCAGCTCGAGCTTCGGCCGCCCCGCCAAGCCGATCTGGCACGTGGCGACCAGGTCGTCGAAGCCGGCGTCGGGGCCGCCCTCCAGGGTGAGGAAGTGCACCACCTCCTCCCACGTCGCATAGTCCGCCAGCCACCGATAGACGGGCGGAACCCGATCGCGCGCCGCCACCGTGCGCATGATGGCGATCGCCTCCCCCGGCGGCGCCGGGGCGGCGTCGAGCTCGTCCATCCACTGGCGCTCCAGCCTGGTCTTGATCTCGTTGACCACCGGATGCCACTGGAGCTCCGCGCTCCGGCCGAGCTGGGCGACCGGCGCCGTGTGCAGGTCGTAGAGGACGAGGAGCGTGTGCGCCCGGTCGTGGCGGCTGACCGGTGCCGCTCCCGCCAGGCGGTCGAGCGCCGGCGCACCCGCGTCGACCGCCGTCGATAGCGCAGCGGCGAGCGGCGCGGTCCCCTGGTTCACTTCGGCTCCTCGTAACCGCAGAACCGGAGGATGAGCGCAGCCACGGTGCGGGCGGCGGCTTCCAGCTCGTCGATGGCGACGTACTCGTTCACTGCGTGGCAGACGCGGAGGTCGCCAGGGCCGTAGTGGAGCGTCGGCACCTTTCCGACGTCGGTCAGCAGGCGGAGGTCGCTCGCCCACGGCACGCCCTTGACCTTCGGGAGTGCGCCGTGCAGGTCGGCGTGCGTGCTCGCCACCAGGTCGAGGAAGGGATGGCCTTCCGGGAGCTGCGAGGCGGCGAACTGTCCGCCGAACCATTCGACCCGGACCGGGTTGGTGCGGAACCAGTCGTCGCTCTCGTTCAGCTCGGCGATCACCGCGTCGAACTCCGCCCGGGCCGCCTCTGGCGTCTCGCCCAGCGCGACACCGTAGCGGCCCTCGGCCACCAGCTCGTCCGGCACGCTGCTCGCCCACTGGCCGGCGCGCAGGACGCCGATGCTGATCGGGCACGGCATTGTCAGATCGGCCATGACCGGGTGCGGGTAGGCGTTCCGCCGTGCCTCCAGCTCATTGATGGCGTTCCAGACGGGCCAGAACTTCTCGACCACACTGACGCCCTCGGTGCGGAGCCCCGCGTGGGTCGAGCGGCCGGCGAGGTGGAGCCGGAAGGTGAGCGCCCCCGAGCAGGCCGGCACGATGTCCAGGCTGGTCGGTTCCAGGATCACGGCAGCATCGCCGACATGGCCCCGCAGCACGGTCGAGAAGGTCCCGAGGCCGCCGTCCTCCTCGCCGATGACGCTGTGCAGCAGCACCCGCCCCTTCAGCGCGATCCCGGCCCGCTGGATGGCCTCGACGGCGGCGACCGCCGCCAGCAGCCCACCCTTCATGTCGCACGTGCCCCGCCCGTACACGAAGCCATCGCTCGTCACTGCCTCGAAGGGATCGGTCGTCCACTGCGCCCGGTCGCCGGCGGGGACGACGTCGACGTGGCCGTTGAGGATCAGGGTCGGACCGTCCGCACCGCCCCAGTAGCCGACCAGTCCCCACGCCTCGGTGCGGTCGACCTCCGTGCCGGGGAACTCGGGGTGCTGGCGCACCGCCTCGAGGTCGATCGGCCAGAAGTCGGTCTCCAGCCCGTCCTCCTCGAACAACCGGTGGTACCAGTGCTGGATCGCCGCTTCGCCGGGCGTGCCGGGGATGCTCTTGATGCCGACGAGCTCTCCCAGCCGCCGCACGATCGTCGTTACGTCGATCTCCGCCAGGGCGGCGCGCTCGGCTGCCGCCAGGCTCTCGACGTTCACCACTGCCTTCTCGCTGATGGTCATGGTTTCCCTACCCTTGGTTCGTGATCAAGTTCCGTCTTGATCAATCTCGGTTGTTGGCGAGGGGTGACGCTGTGCGGCCTCCGCCCAGGGAGCGGGACCCTTGAGGAGGCTCTCGATGACGGACGGTTCCACCGGAGGGGCGAAGAGGAAGCCCTGGCAGCTCGAGCAGTGCCAGCGGCGCAATAGCTCCAGTTGCGCCTCGGACTCGACGCCCTCGGCGACGACGTGCATGCCGAGGATGCCGCCGATGCCGAGGATGGCCCCGGCCAGCGCCGAGGCGTTCCCCTCGCCGGTGATGCCGTCGATGAACGACTTGTCGACCTTGATGGTGTCGATGGGGAATTGGAGGAGGTGGCTGAGCGAGGAGTAGCCGGTCCCGAAGTCGTCCAGGGCCAGGCACACCCCCAGCGTCTTGAGCTCCGCCAGGACGATCGCCGCCCGCTCGGCGTCCGAGATGAGCGTGGTCTCGGTGACCTCCAGGACGAGGCGCCGCGGATCGAGCTGGGTCTGGCGGAGCACCCGCTCGACGGTCTCGACGAGACCGGGCTCCATCAGCTGGCGCGTCGAGACGTTCACGCTGACCGAGATGTCCACGTCCCAGGTGGACGCCTCCCGGCACGCCTCCGACAGCACCATGGCGCCGATCGGGACGATGAGGCCGGTCTGCTCCGCCAGTGGGATGAACTCGGAAGGGGGGAGAAGGCCCCGGGAGCTGTGCTGCCAGCGGACGAGCGCCTCCGTCCCGATGACGGTGCCGGTCGCGATGTCGACGACTGGCTGGTAGAGGACGCGGAACTCGTTCTCGCTCACCGCCTGGCGCAGCTCCGATTCGACCATCAGCTGCGTGAGGAGCCGGTCCTGCATCTCCGGCTCGAACATTGCCGGCCGGCTCTTCCCCGCCGTCTTGGCGGCGTACATGGCCATGTCGGCGTTGCGGAGGAGGTCCTCCGTTCCCTCCTCGCCGGTGCGGGTCGCGATGCCGATGCTGGCGGAGATGGTGACGTACTGGCCTCCGGTCTCGAAGGGTTGCCGGAAGGCGTCGATGAGCCGGTGCGCGAGCTTCTCGGCGACATCCTCCTTGCCGCCCTCGATCAGCACGGCGAACTCGTCACCACCAAGCCGGGCCAGCGTGTCACCGGGCCGGGTCAGCTCGCGCAGGCGCTCTGCCACGGCGACCAGGAGGGTGTCACCGACCCGGTGCCCGAGCGTGTCGTTCACCACCTTGAAGTCGTCGAGGTCGATGAAGAGCACAGCGAGCTCGTCCGCCGCTGTGGTGGCACCATTCGTCCGGGTCTGGGCGTGGCTCACCCGGTCCTCGAAGAGCGCCCGGTTAGCGAGCCCGGTCAGGGAGTCGTGGAAGGCCTGGTGCATGAGCTGGCGCTGGAGCTCGTGGCGCTCGGAGACGTCCCGCACCAGCGTCAGCGCCTCCTGTTCGGAGCACCGGACGACCCGGGCTTCGAAGAAGGCATCACCCTCGCGGTGCTGCGCGATGTACTCGAAGGACTGCACCTTGGCGAGGACGAAGGCGCGGTGCAACGCGTCACGCAGCTGCGCCGCCATGTCCGGGAACGCGTCGTAGACGGACCGCCCGATGAGCTCCTGGCGGGGCGCGGGAAGCTCCATCTCGTTGGCCGGGCGCACCTCGAGGAGCGTCCCCACCCGGTCCAGACGGATTACGAGGTCCGGAAGGGCGTTGAGCTCGTGGGCGAGCGCCTGCTCGGCTCTCGCCAGGCGCGCCTTCTCCTCGTCGATCGCCTGCAGCCGTGCGGCCAGCTCCCTCGCGTCGTCAAGCGCCGTGGTCTGCGCCTGGAGGAGGAACATGTAGTCGGCGACCGAGTCGTGCAGCGCGAAATCGGACAGGTTGATGCCCATCTCCTCCAGCAGCTTCGGATCGGCGATCCACGGCGATCCGACGAACATCAACCGCTCCGGATCGAGCGCCACGACCTGGCCCCGCAAGGTGACGTCGGTAACGGTCTGGAGGAGGATGAGCGAGCTCTGGTGGTCGAGGAGCTCGTCGAAGGTGAGCGGGACGCGCGGCGACGAGAGGCGCACGTGGTCGGGGAGCGCCATCCCCGGGCCCATCTCAGGCCAGACGCGGGCGATCGACGAGCCGACCTGCACGATCGTCATCTCGCTGTCGACAACCACGTGGAATGGGAACACCCGGTCGAGCTGCTCGGCGGCGAGACCGATCGCCGGGCTCCCGACACCGTACGCGCGTAGGTCGGTCATGGTTCAGACGCCTTGCGGGAAGATGGTCGAGGACGCGATCGGGTGACGCTGCGATGCCTTCGCGCACCGGCGGTCTCCTGGCTGTCCAAGCCTGGGCCGTGGTGCCGACGGGCGGTGAGGAACCGATCGAGCCCTTCCTGATCGCGGTTGTCCTGGATCTCGACCCACTGGCCCGTCGCGGCGAACACGGCCGGAGCCGAGTGCCCCTGGCGGTCGGAGTGCTCGACGACTACCAGCCCGCCCTCCTTCACGAGCCGGGACGCGACGCGCTCCACCGCCCGGACGAGATCGAGCCCGTCGGCGCCACCTTCGAGGGCCCGCCGGGGATCGTGGTCGCGCACCTCGGGATCGACCGCGTCGATCTCGTGGTCGGCGACGTACGGCGGGTTGCTGACGACCAGGTCGAAGGTTCCGTCGAGGGCGTGCGGCAAGGCAGTGATGTCGGCGAGGTGGAGGACGATCGGCCGGTCGCCAGCGGCTGCCCGCCGGTCGGCGTTCTGCTTCGCCCATGCGTGCGCCGTCGGGTCGATCTCGACCGCGTGGACCTCGGCGTCACGGAGCTCGTGCGCCAACGACAGCGCGACGACGCCGGAACCCGTGCACAGGTCGATGACGCGGGGGGACGAGATGGCCTGGTGCCCGATCTCCCGGACGCACCACTCGACGACCGGCTCGGTCTCCGGCTGGGGCACGAAGACACCGCGGCCGACGGCGATCTCGATTTCGCGGAACCGGACCGAGCCAAGCAGCCGCTCCAGCGAGACGCGCGCTGAGCGGCGACGGACCAGCTCGACGAACTGCGCCGTCAGCATGGCCTCGCTGCCTTCGAAGCCGGGAACGTCTCCCAGCGCCGCGCTAGCGATCGCACGGGCCTGGACCTCCGGATCGCGGACGCCCGCCTGCTGGAGGCGCGTCGTCGCCTCGCGGACCAGCTCATCCAATGCCACGGTCATGCGATTGCCGCCTCCCGGCCATGTGCCTCGAAGACGCCGACCACCTCGAGAAGGAACTCATCGTGGTCCAGGTTGTCATCCCGAGCGCGACGGTGGGTGACCTTCACCTTCTGGCCGAACCGCTCGCCCACACCCTCCAGCAGCCCGACGACCATCGGCGCGAGACCGATCCGCTCCGAGTAGTACCGGACGATGAAGGTCTTGTCGTCGACCGTCTCCACCCCGAAGGAGGGCGGGCGCAGCTTCGGCATGGTCAACCCCACCCGAACGTGGAGCGCGTCGAGATTGGACAGGAGCTCTCCGATCGAGCTCCCCGCGCTGTTGAGCATTGGGCCATACCCTTCGCGCGCGGTGTAGAGGATCCAGTGCTTCCCGAACGAGCGCAGGATCTCCTCCTGCGGCAGGTCGAGGACCTTGCTCGCCGCGCCAACGAGTGAATACGTCATCTCGTCGGGGTAGGCATCCATGCTGACGAACGCCACCGCGTCGACACCCGCCTCTTCCTTGATCTTCGACCACGTCTCCTCGCCGCCGACCGCCAGCGCGAGGTCCTCGATGGCCTTGTTGACCAGACCGTACATGTCGCCTCCCATCCGCTGGCCCACCACCTCTGCCGATGGTGGGCCCACCTGCCCGGTGACTGCCCGGTGTAGCTATCGGATACGAGCGGTAGCGACTTGACCCCCGGGCGCTGCCGATCGCCGGCGTCGACGGCGCTCCGGCGCAGGGCAATGATCGCCGGACAGGTGATCGCGCCCTCAGGTGAAGGTCAGCCCCAGTCGCAGCGGCAGGCGGCTCGGCGGCTACGAGTACGGCGATCCGGGCTTGACCACCATGAGGACGATGATGACCAGCAGGGCTGCCGCGGCCAGGTAGTTGAGGGCGATCGCCAACCGGTCGGCGAGCATGGCGCGCAACTCGGCGCTCGGCAAACCGCCCTCGCTGGCGAGGCGAGTAGCCAGCCGGCGTGCCTTCTTGGGTCGCTGGCCCCCGATCGATCCAATGACGGCGACTGCGGCGAGGAGGCCGATCGCCGCGTCCACCCAGGCCGTGCCGTAGCCCCAGTGCCCGAGGGCGACCAGCCACAGCCCGAAACCCGCAGCAAAGAGGGTCCCTGCCACCACGAGCGCGGCACCGACCCGGGCGAGGCCGAGCAAGAGGGCGATCTCGGCGCAACTGGCTCGCCGTCGGGCGGCTTCGAGACCCACCCCGGCGACGACGGTGCCCGAGACGAGGGAGAACGCCCCGAGCAGGTGGAAGCACAACGCGAGGTCGTAGAGCCAGGCGGGGGTCACGGGCGCACCAGCACCCCGCCGACAGGCTGGCCGGCTTCGAGACACCCGTGGATCTCGGGGGTGTCCGCCGGGTTCGCCGCCGACGGCTCTACGCCGACCAAGGGGTCGGTCAGGCCAGGGAGGGACGCCGGCAGGTCGCCCAGGCGGATCTTCCGGGGTGATCCGAGCCGGTCCACGTAGGCGGTGTGGATCACCGGGCAGCGGTGCTCATGCCCACGCCGTCGCCGCCGAACAGAATGAGGGGGACCTCACGACGACCGCCACGTCCTCGCTGAGCACCGATCCTGGCCAAGATCGGTCACGGTGTCGATCTGCTCTCCTCGAGCGCCTCGATCTGCCGGCGCAGCTCTTGCTCTCTAGCCCGCCTCGCGGTGACGTCCCGCATGATGGCGGCGACGTGCCCCACCGGCCCGTCGTCGGTGGCCAGCAGAGCGACGCTGAACTCGATCGAGACAGTCCGCCCGTCGGCGTGGCGAGCGGGAACTGCGAGAAGGTCGTCGTTGCCGTAGCGGCTCCAGCCGCGGGCCATCGCGGTGCGGAATCCTTCGTGGTGGCGATGGCGCAGCCGCTCGGGGATGATGGGATCCAGCGTCGAGCCGAGCATCTCGTGCTCCTGGTAGCCGAAGATACGCTCCGCCCCCTTGTTCCAGTAGCGGACCACCCCGGCGGCGTCGACGATCACGACGGCGTCGGGCGTCTGGGCAACGGCCCCGGCGAGGACCGCAGCCGGCAGCGTTGGCGTGTCAGCTCCCGGCATCGTGAGCTGACGCTACGCGCCCCGGGGAGGTGCCGTCGGTACTGCCTTCCATCTCCTGCAACGTGTGCAGCGCGACGGTCGAATGGGCGTTCGCACCGGCCCGCCTGCCCCCGAAGCTGTCGTGGGAGCCCTCGAGGGTCCACGGGTCCTCCAGGGGTGTGATGTGCCAGGAGCCCGTCGCTTCGGGCGAGGTGGCCGCCGACGCTCTCACGCCGATGGCGGGTCAGCCACGCTCGCCGACGCGCTGGCGCCCAGGTCGGCGCGCACGGCGCGGGCCGCATCCACCATGCGGGCGAGCGCCTCGGCGGCCTCGTCGTCGGCCCGGGTCTTGAGCCCGCAGTCGGGGTTGACCCACAGCCGCCCCGAGCCGACAGCACCTGCCGCCCGGCGCAGGAGCGTGACGATCTCAGCGACGGTCGGGACCTGCGGCGAGTGCACGTCGTAGACCCCGGGCCCGACGCCGCCTTGGTAGCGGGCGTCGGCCAGGGCGCCAAGGAGGCCCATGTGCGAGCGTGCCGCCTCGAACGAGGCGACGTCGACGTCGAGGTCCGCGACCACGTCGAGGACGTCGGCCAGCTCGGCGTAGCACATGTGGGTGTGGACCTGAGTGGCGGTCACCGCAGCTGAGCTGGCGAGACGGAAGGACCGAGTCGCCCACCTGAGGTACTCGGGGCGCGCCTCGTGGCGC
>JBOGGF010000405.1:0-3047 GCA_050743965.1 Acidimicrobiales bacterium | reverse complement strand
GGCCAGGCCGTCGGCGTCGGCGTCGGCGTCGGCGTCGGCGTCGGCGTCGGCGTCGGCGTCGGCGTCGGCGTCGGCGTTGGCGTCGGCGTTGGCGTCGGCGTTGGCGAAGGCGTGCTCCACGGCGTTCTGCAGGAGCTCGGCCAGGATGACCGCCAGCGGAGTTGCCACGTCGGCCGACACGTCGCCGAGGTCGCCGGCGACCTCGATGCCCACGGGGCGTGCCGAGACCACCGAGTCCTGGGCCATCTGCACCAGTGAGCGCACGATCTCTCCGAACGGGACCTCGTCGCCGGGGTCACGGGACAGGATCTCGTGCACCAGCGCGATCGAGCGCACCCGCCGCTCCGCCTCGCGAAGGGCCTCCCGGCCCGCGCCGACGCCCGCCCGGCGTGCCTGGAGGCTCAGGAGCGAGGAGATCGTCTGGAGGTTGTTCTTCACCCGGTGGTGGACCTCGCGGATAGCGGCGTCCTTGGACAGCAGCAACCGGTCCAGCCGCCGGACGTCGGTCACGTCGCGCAGGAGGATGACGGCCCCGGTCACCGCGCCGCGCGAGAGCAGCGGGATGCAGTGGGCGAGCACGATGACGTCCGGCCGGCGCTCGACTTCCTCCACCACGGGCCGGCCGGTGGCGAGCGCCCACTCGACGGCCGATTCCTCGATCCCGAGCTCGGTGAACCGGCTCCCCTCAGGTGGTGAGTACACGCCCATGCGGTGGAGGGCGTTCATCGCATTGGGCGAGGCAAATTCGACCCGGCCCTCGGCATCCACCACGACGAAGCCGTCGCCGACACGCGGCGTCTCCTCCGTGCCGACGTCCTCCTCGGGGAAGGGGAAGGCGGACTCGGCCATCATCGCCGCCAGCCGCTCGAACACCTCGAGGTAGGCCTTCTCGAACAGGCTGGCTGGGCCCCGCACGCTCGACGTCGTCTGGGGTGACGACATCCGCACGACCACCCCCACCACCCGGTCCCCCAGGCGCACGGGGATGTTCTCCACCGGCACCGACTCGCCGATCATGGGGTGGTGGATGCTCCCCCGCACCACCTCACCGCCGACCAGTGCCGCCGTCGACAGGGACCAGGCCGACTGGCGGACCGTCTGGCCCACGAGGTCCTGGCCGACCAGGGTCGGACGGTTGCTGGGACGGATCTGGCCGATCACGACCAGCTCCGGCTCCACGTCGGGGGTGAGCTTGGCCGCCACCACCAACAGGAGGTCGGAGAAGGAGAGGTCGGCCAGCACCGACCACGAGCCGAGGAGACGCTGGAGATGCTCGAGCTCGGCCGGGCCCAAGTCGGTGTGGGCCACCACCAGGGCCGCAGGGGTGGACACTAACCTGCCCCCCCGGCGTGGCGCGGACCGGCGCCGTTCCCGGAAGGGCCGGCGCCCGCCGCCGGGACCGGGGCCGCGGCCGGGGCGGCCAGCGGCACCGTGTGGCCCTGGCGTCGCCTGAAGCCCTGGAGCCGGTCGACCCCTGCGGCGGCCAGGAGCGCTCGCAGGTCGTCGGCCCGATCGGCCACCTCCTCCAGCCGGTGGGCGTCGGAGGCGGTCGTGAGCGGCACGCCGCGGGCGGCGAGCCGCACGAGCAGCGGCTCGGCCGGGTACTGCTCCCTCACCGGCTTGCGCCACCCGGCCGAGGAGACCTCGGCCGCCAGGTGGTGGCGGGCGGCCGCCTCGGCGATCCGGTCCCACCACTCCGCCGGGTGGTCGGGGCGGTGACCGGCCACCTTCACCAGGTCCGGATGGGCCAGGACGTCGCAGGCGCCCGAGGCCGCCAGCTCCTCCATGGCCGTGGCGTAGCCGGTCCACACGTCGTCCACCCGGCGGGCGGGCCACTCCGCCAGCGACACCGGGTCGTCGAGGTCGTCGAACCGCCATGCCGCCAGCCAGTGCACCGAGCCGAGGAGGACGTCGAACGGGTACCCGGCCAGCAGCTCGGCGACCGCAGTCATCCGGTCCGGGTAGTAGTCGACCTCCAGGCCGAGCACCACCGGCAGGCCGGCCCGCTTGGCGGCGAGCACGGTCTCGACGTAGCGGTCGAGATCGGCCCTGGCGTGGTGGTCCCAGTAGGCGGCCATCGACTGCGCCAGCGCCGGCGGCGCCCCCTGCCAGAAGTTCCCGACCAGCCGTTCGGCCTGGGCGAACCGGAACAGGTGCTCGGTCAGGGCCACCTCGACCACCCCGGCGGCGGCGGCCCGCTCGCAGTAGGCGGCTACCTGGTCGAGCGCCAGCGGCGTGTCCCGCCGGTCGTGGGGCCAGAGGTGGAGGTGGTAGTCGAGCATCGGGCCTCGGCACGCATCGTAGGCCGTCAGTCCCACATGGCCGCGCCGAGGCGCAGCAACCCCTCCATGTCCACCACGTCGCCGTCGAAGAACGGGACCGACGCCAGCACCTCGGGGTGGGTGGCGAGCTCGCTCCGCTGCTCGGCCTCCCGCCGGGCGACGACCCCGAAGTTGAGGAAACTGTCGGCCACCTCCTCGAGGACGCGGCGCGTGTGGTCCCGGTCGGTCGGGAGGGCGTCAGCCAGCTCGGCCGAGCGGTCGCGCAGGGCCGTGGCAACCTTGGCGGCATTGCGGTCCTGGAAGTACTCGGGGAGCACCTTGTTGAGCACCACGGCGCCGAGGTCGAGGCCGCGCCGCACCAGCGCCCGGGCGAAGTACTCGGCCTCGCGCACCGGGGTCGCCTCGAGGGTCGAGACCACGAGGAAGGTGCTGCGGCGGTCCGACAGGAGGCGGGTCACGGCGTCGGCCCGCTCGACGAAGCCGTCGTACATCGACTGGAAGTTCAAGAAGAACTCGGCGATGTCCTGCAGGAACTTGCTGCCGAGCACGCGGTCGGCGAGTTGGTAGAAGGGCCGGCTCGCGAGGTTGATCATGCGCGCGCCGCGCTTGCCGCCGACGCGGTACGGGAGCGTCAGCCAGCGCAGCAAGCGTCCGCCGAAGAACTCCGACATGCGCGCCGGCGCATCGAGGAAGTCGACCGCGTTTCGCGTCGGCGGCGTGTCGACGATGATGAGGTCGTATTCGCCCGACGCGTGGATCTCGAAC
>JBOGGF010000404.1:0-2930 GCA_050743965.1 Acidimicrobiales bacterium | reverse complement strand
GACGCCGCCCGGTCGCCCAATCGGCCACCCGCCTTTCGGCGGCTGGCCGATGCGCTGCGCACCAAGGAGACAGCCGTCTGGAAGTGGGCCGCCCGCGTGGCCGTCGTCCTGCCGGCCGTCGCGCTCGTCTTCGCCGTCACCGTGCTGGCGTTCAAGGCGGCGCCGGCCATCCGGGTCAACGGCTGGAGCTTCTTCACCCACTCCGCCTACAAGATCGGCACCAACGCCTACACGGCCAAGACCGTGTACACCCACGGAGTGGCCCACCCCAAGGGCTCCGACTACGGCGTGCTGGCTCTCGTCGTCGGCACGCTGCAGACGTCGGTCATCGCGGTGGCCGTCGCGCTACCGATCTCCGTCGGCTGCGCTTTCGCCCTCACCGAGCGGCTCCCCCGCTTCATCTCCCGCCCGCTCGGGTTCACGATCGAGCTGCTGGCAGGGATCCCCAGCGTGGTGCTCGGCCTCTGGGGTGTGCTCACTTTCGGGCCCATCCTCGCCCGCGATGTCTACCCGCCCATCGCCGACAACATGCCGAACGTCCCCGTCCTCGACTGGTTCCGCGGCACAGCCGGCCACGGGGAGGGCCTGCTCACCGGCAGCCTCGTCCTCGTGCTCATGGTCGTGCCCATCACCACCGCCACCACCGCCGACCTGTTCCGCCAGGTGCCGCCCCTGCCCAAGGAGGGCGCCCAGGCGCTCGGCATGACCGACTGGGAGGTGGCCAACCGGGTCACCATTCCCTGGGTGCGCAGCGGGATCATCGGCGCCACGGCGCTCGGTCTGGGCCGGGCCATCGGGGAGACGATCGCCATCGCCATGACGACCGGGTCGATCATGCACATCGCGCCCAACGTGTACTCGCCGATGTCGACCTTCGCCGCCGCCATCGTGACCCAGCTCAGCTCGTCGCTCACCGACGGGACCGGCTTCGCCGTCGCCTCGCTGGCCGAGATGGCGCTGATCCTGGCGGTGATCTCGGTCCTCGTCAACCTGGCGGCGCGGGGGATCGTGCACCGGACCTCCCGGCTCGGCGGCCCGGTGGGAAGGGGGGCCTAGCCGTGCCCAGCACCAGCCGCCGACGCACCTCCACCCTCCTGTTCCGGATCGGGACCTACCTCGCCCTCCTGGTGGTCATCTCACCCGCCGTGTGGGTGCTGGTGGGCGTCGTCGGCAAGGCAGCGCCGCACTGGCAGTGGAGCGTGCTGTGGACCCCGCTGTCGTCGGCCACCGGCGGGCTGCTGGGACCGCTGGTGGGCACCCTCGTCCTCATGGCCGGGGTCCTGTTGATCGCCGGGACGGTGGGCGTGCTGGCCGGCGTCCACCTGGCCGAGCTGGCCAAGTCCGTGCACCGCGGCCCCTCGGGCTGGCTGCGCATGGCCGCCGACGTGCTGTCGGGCTTTCCATCGATCGTCCTCGGCTATGTCGGGTATGTCGCGCTGGTGGTGGGGCTCCACTGGGGCTATTCGCTTCTCCCGGCGGTGCTGATCCTGTCGATCATGGTGGTGCCCTACATCGCCAAGTCGACCGAGTCGGCGCTCCGCCAGGTGCCGACCAGCTACCGGGAGGGCGCCGAAGCGCTGGGCATGTCGACCGGCTACGCCCTGCGCAAGGTGGTGCTCAAGAGCGGGGCACCGGGGATCGTGACTGGGCTCCTCATCGCCCTGGCCATCGCCGGGGGCGAGACGGCGCCGCTCATCTACACGGCGAACTTCGGCACACGGATCTGGACAGGATCGTTCATCCACGCCCACGGTTTCGGCTACCTCACCTACATGGTGTTCACGTTCTGGGACCAGCCGAACCAGAAGTCGGTCTGGCTCTCCTACGATGCCGCCGTCGTGCTGATCGGGATCGTGCTCATTCTGCTGGTCAGTGCCCGCCTCGTCGTGGCCCGCACCCAGCGGCACGCCGAGGGCATGCGCGGCTGAGCCTGAGCCGGGGCCCGGCTGCCGCGCCGGCGGTCGCCACCTCGGCGCGGCGGCTCAGGCGAACACCACGGTCCGGATGCCGTTCACCAGCACCCGGTCCTCGAGGTGCCAGCGCAGGCCGCGGGCGAGCACGGTGCGCTCGACGTCCCGGCCGACGCGGACGAGGTCCTCGACCGAATCGGTGTGGTCGATCCGCCGCGTGTCCTGCTCGATGATGGGGCCCTGGTCGAGATCGGCCGTGACGTAGTGGCAGGTCGCCCCGATCACCTTCACGCCCCGCTCGAACGCCTGGTGGTAGGGCCGGGCGCCGGCGAACGACGGGAGGAAGCTGTGGTGGATGTTGATCGCCCGTCCGGCGTAGCGGGCGCACAGCTCCGCCGGGAGGATCTGCATGAACCGCGCCAGGACCACCACGTCGGCGCCTGCTTGCTCCACCAGCTCCCCGATGCGGGCGAACCCCGGCGCCTTGTCGTCCGGGTCGATCGGGACGTGGTGGAAGGCGATGCCGTGCCACTCCACCACCTCGCGCAGGCTCTCGTGGTTGGACACCACCGTGACGATCTCGCACGGCAGGTCACCGCTGCGCCACCGGTACAGCAGGTCGGCCAGGCAGTGCTCCTCCCGGCTCACGAGTACCGCCACCCGCTTGCGGGCGTCGGTGTCGGTCACCCGGTAGGTCATGTCCAGGTCGCCGGCGATCGGGGCGAAGCGGGCCGCCAGCTCTGCCGGCTCGAAGGGCAGCGTCTCGGCGATCACCTCGACCCGCAGGAAGAAGCGACCGGTCGAGAGATCGCCGTGCTGCGCTGCCTCGAGGACCCAGCCGCCGTGGTCGGCGACGAACCCGCTCACGGCGGCCACGATGCCCACCCGGTCGGGGCAGTCGACGGTGAGGATGAGGCGACGCACCACTCCATCATCCCCGACGGGGGCACCAGCGCCGGTGCCCCCGTCTCGCCCGGGCTCGTGGACGGCGCTCGGGCCCGGGCCGCCGCGGACGGCGGC
>JBOGGF010000403.1:0-3233 GCA_050743965.1 Acidimicrobiales bacterium | reverse complement strand
CCCCCGCCCCACCGCTCACGGCCCCCGCCCGGCCCCCACCCGGCGACCGGGGTCCAGGTCCGTCCGCCGGCGGGTGCTCGGGCGCCGGGTCCGGGCCTTCCGGCTGCTCATCGCCCTCCTCGCTCTGGTCGTCGTCGCCCGCCTGGTCGACGTCCAGCTCGTCCACTCCTCCCAGTACCGGCAGGAGGCGAGCCGGGAGCTCACCCAGCCGGTGACCCTGCCGGCCCAGCGCGGCGGCATCTTCGACCGGGCCGGGCGGGTGCTCGCCATGTCGGTGCCGACCGACATGGTCCTCGCCGACGACTTCCAGGTCCGCCACTCGCTCGACGAGGCGCGCGCCCTTGGCCCCCTGATCGGTCTCCCGGCGGCGAAGCTCGCCCCGCTGCTCCAACAGCGGTCGGGCTACGTCCCGCTGGTGCACCACCTCTCCACCACCAAGGCGTCCAAGGTGTCCGCCATGGCGTTCCCCGGGATCACCCTGGTCCCGACGTCCAGGCGGGTGGTGCCCGACGGGACACTGGCGTCACCGGTGGTCGGCACGGTCGACGCCGCCGGCCAGGGTGCCGGGGGCCTCGAGTCGGAGCTCGACCAGCAGCTCGCCGGCAAGGCGGGGAGCGAGACCCTCCTTGCCTCGCCCGTGGGGGTGCCGCTCCCCGGTTCCTCCGTGGCCCGCAAGACCCCGTCGGTGGCCGGCTCGGGCGTGGAGCTCACCCTCGACCAGCCGCTCCAGTACACGACCGAGCAGGCTCTGGGGGCCGAGATGGCGGCATCGCACGCAGTGAGCGGGACGGCCGTGGTGATGGACGTGCACACGGGGCAGATCCTCTCCATGGCGAACCTGGTGGCGACCAAGCCGGCCCCGGCACCGGCCGGGACCCCGCTGGCGAACGTCACCGCGCCCGTCACGATCGGCCCCACCGGCCCGGTGTCCGAGGCCCCGTCGAACCTGGCGTTGACCCAGGACTACGAGCCGGGATCGGTCTTCAAGCTGGTGCCGTTCTCGGCGGCGCTGGCCGACGGCGTCATCACCCCGAGCACGACCTACGCGGTGCCGTGGACCCGCCAGCTCGACGGCTACACCTTCCACGACGCGACACCCCACCCGGTCCAGCAGCTCACGGCGACCACAATCCTCGCCCAGTCCTCCAACATCGGGACCTCCTTCATCGCGACAGCCCTGGGGGAGAACCGGCTCCTCGCCCAGGTCCACCAGCTCGGCTTCGGCAACCCGACGGGTCTCGACTTCCCCGGCGAGTCCTCGGGCCTCCTCGTCGGGCCCACACAGTGGGCGCCGACGGACTACGTGTCGCTGGCGATCGGCCAGGTCGACGCGGTGAACGCCGTGCAGGTCCTGGACGCCTACAACGCCATCGCCGACGGCGGGACGTTCGTCGCCCCGAAGCTGGTGCGGGCCGCAGTCGGCCCCGACGGGGCCGTCCACCGGACCCAGGCCTCGGCCACCCACCGCGTCGTCCCCGCCCACGTGGCGAGCGAGCTGTCCACGATGCTCGAGAAGGTCGTCTCCGCCGGCACCGGGGTCGCGGGCGCCGTCCCCGGCTACCTGGTGGCGGGCAAGACCGGCACGTCACAGGTGCCCTCCAGCACGGGCGGCTACGTGACAGGTGCGTTCGACGCCACCTTCGTCGGCTTCGCCCCGGCGAACCACCCGATACTCTCGGCGATCGTGGTCCTCGACCGGCCGCAGCCGATCTACGGCGGCGCCGTCGCCGCGCCGGTGTTCTCCCAGGTGATGCGCTACGCCCTGCACCGCTACGACATCCCGACGTCGCCCGGGCTCGCCGGGAAGCCCCAGGCTACCGCCTCGGGGACACTGACACAGCTGGTCAAGGAAGCGGCGTGAGCCGGGTACCATCGCCCGGTCGCCGGGAGAGCCGGGGTGCGGAGGGTCCGCACCTACGTTCCCCCGGGGCCCTCACGTGCGCATGACCCTCCTACTGGACGCCATCACCCCGGTCGAGACGACCGGCGACGCGGCCGTCGTGGAGGTCGGTGGCATCGAGCACGACAGCCGGCGAGTGGGTCCCGGCGACCTCTTCTGCTGCCTTCCCGGCCGGACGTCGGACGGGCACGACCACGCCGGCGACGCGGTCGGCCGCGGTGCCGTGGGCCTCGTGTGCGAGCGGCCGGTCGGTGCGCTGCCCCGGCCGGTGGTCCAGGTGCGGGTGGCACGCACCCGGCCGGCGATGGCCCGGCTGGCCGCCGCCCTCTTCGGCGAGCCGTCGTCCTCACTCGAGATGATCGGGGTGACCGGGACCAACGGCAAGACGACCGTCACCCACCTGCTCGGCGCCGTCTTCGCCAGGGCCGGCAACCCGGTGGCGGTCCTGGGCACCCTGTCCGGCGCCCGGACTACCCCGGAGTCCCCCGCGCTGCAGCGGACGCTCGCCGGGGTCCGCGACCGGCACCCCGCCGAGCCGCGCCCCGTCGTGGCGATGGAGGTGTCGAGCCATGCCCTCGTCCAGTCGCGGGTCGACGCGATCCGCTTCGACGTCGCCGTCTTCACCAACCTGAGCCACGACCACCTGGACTTCCACGGCTCGATGGAGGAGTACTTCGCCGCCAAGGCCTCCCTCTTCACGCCCGAACGCGCCGCCCGGGCGGTCGTGTGGGCCGACGACCCTTGGGGTCGCCGCCTCCTCGGCCTCCTGGCCGCCCGCAACGTGGCGGCGGTCCCGGTCGGTGCGGCGCTGGCGAGCGGCGTGCACTTGGCCCCGGGCCGGTCGACCTTCACCTGGCGGGACCAGCCGGTGACCCTGGCGCTCACCGGCGCGGTCAACGTGCGCAACGCCCTGCTGGCCGCCGAGACGGCGCGCGCGCTCGGCATGGCACCGGCCGACGTCGCCGCCGGCCTGGGCTCGGCGCCGCCGGTGCGCGGCCGCCTCGAGGTCGTGGCGGCGCCCGGGCCCGGGGGCCCGTCGTTCGCCGTGCTGGTGGACTACGCCCACACCCCGGCCGGCATCGAGGTGGTGCTGGAGGAGGCCCGGCGCCTGGTGGCCCCGGCCGGCGGCCCCACGGCTCCGGCCGGCGGCCGGGTGGCGGTGGTGTTCGGGTGCGGCGGCGACCGGGACCGGTCCAAGCGCCCCCTCATGGGGGCGGCGGCGGCGCTGGGCGCGGACCTGGCCGTGGTCACGTCGGACAACCCGCGCCAAGAGGACCCGGCGGCCATCATCGACGAGGTGCTCTCGTTCCCCGGGGCGGCGGCGGCGCAAGCC
>JBOGGF010000402.1:0-15405 GCA_050743965.1 Acidimicrobiales bacterium | reverse complement strand
CCGAGGGACGGCACGGTCTCGGGCGCGCCGGCTCGTTGGCCGAGTGGCTCGGGAGCTTGCCGGCGGCGGCCCGGGCGATCGTCGAGGCGGAGGCCGCCACCTGGGCCACCGACCTGTGGTCGGCCGTGGAGTGGGGCCGGCTCGGGCCGGGCGTCCGGGTCGGGGGCCCCGAGCCGCTGTGGTCGCCGGCCGGCAGCCCGGCGACCGCCCTCCGGGGCCGGGTGGACATCCGGGTGGACGGAGGTGGTGGGGCGTTCCTCACCGTGCTGCCGGGCCAGCCGGTGCCGGCCAGCCGGGTCGAGCTCGGGCTGTCGGCCCTGGCGGCGGCCCTGAGCGCGCCGTCGGCCCTGGCAGCACCGTCGACACCGTCGGCCCGGTCGGCCCACGCAGCACGGTCGGCCCTGGCAGTGCCGCCGGCGCTCTCGGCACCAGCCGAAGCGGCCGGGCCGTGGGGAGCGGCGGCCCAGCCTCCGGGCGTGCCGGAGCGGGTCGTCGGGTGGTGGCCCGAGTGCGGGCGGGCGCTGATGGTGCCGGTCGACCTCCCGCTGCTCGAGGAGACCGCCGACGCCGTCGGACGGGCCGTCACGGCCTTGCGGGCCCGGTGACGGTCCGGGCGTGCGTCCCTGGCCGGTAGGGTGCCAAGGCTCATGCGCACCCGGGACGACATCCGCAACGTGGCGATCGTGGCCCACGTCGACCACGGCAAGACCACCCTGGTCGACGGCATGCTCCGCCAGACCGGGGCCTTCCGCGCCAACGAGGAGGTAGCCGACCGCGTCCTCGACTCGGGCGACCTGGAGCGCGAGAAGGGCATCACCATCCTGGCCAAGAACACCGCCGTCCACTTCGGCGGGGTCAAGATCAACATCGTCGACACGCCCGGCCACGCCGATTTCGGCGGCGAGGTCGAGCGGGGGCTCACCATGGTCGACGGGGTGCTGCTGCTCGTCGATGCCTCCGAGGGGCCGCTCCCCCAGACCCGGTTCGTCCTCCGCAAGACGCTAGAGGCTCGGCTCCCCGTGGTGCTGGTCGTCAACAAGGTCGACCGGCCCGACGCCCGGATCGACGAGGTGGTCCACGAGGTCGAGGAGCTCTTCTTGGACCTCGACGCCGACGAGGAGCAGATCGACTTCCCCATCCTCTATGCCAATGCCCGGGCCGGCTGGGCTTCGACGGCCCGGGGATCGGAGGGCCCGGACCTCGCGCCGTTGTTCGAGGCCATCGTCGCCCACGTCCCCGCGCCGGTCCACGATCCCGAGGCCCCCCTGCAGGCCCTGGTGTGCAACCTCGACGCATCGCCGTACGTCGGGCGCCTGGCCATCTGCCGCGTCGTCCACGGCACCCTGCGCAAGGGCACCAACGTCGGGTGGTGCCGGCTCGACGGCTCGGTGGAGCGGGCGAAGCTGACTGAGCTCTACGTCACCGAGGCTCTCGAGCGGGTGCCAGCGGAGGAGGCCGGGCCGGGTGAGATCGCCGCCGTCGCCGGGATGGCCGAGGTGACGATCGGCGAGACCCTCGCCGATCCCGACGATCCCAAGGCCTTGCCGGCCATCACCGTGGACGAGCCCAGCCTGACGATGACCGTCGGCATCAACACGTCCCCGCTCGCCGGTACCGACGGCACCAAGCTGACGGCTCGGCTGGTGAAGAACCGCCTCGACGCCGAGCTGGTGGGCAACGTGTCGCTGCGGGTCAGCCCGACCGAGCGGCCCGACGCCTGGGAGGTGCAGGGACGGGGCGAGCTCCAGCTCGCCGTGCTGGTCGAGACCATGCGACGGGAGGGGTTCGAGCTCACGGTGGGCAAGCCGCAGGTGGTCACCCGGGAGGTCGATGGCGTCCTGTCCGAGCCGATGGAGCGCGTGTCCGTCGACGTGCCCGACGACTACCTCGGCGTGGTGACCCAGCTCCTCGCCCTGCGCAAGGGCACCCTCAACGAGATGGTCAACCACGGCACCGGGTGGGTCCGCGTCGACTACCGGGTGCCGGCGCGGGGGCTGGTCGGCTTCCGGACCGAATTCCTCACCGAGACCCGGGGCACCGGCGTGCTCCACCACGTCTTCGACGGGTGGGCGCCCTGGCAGGGCGCGCTCAAGACGCACCGCAACGGCTCCATGGTCGCCGACCGCCGGGGCGCCACCACCACCTACGCCCTGATGAACCTCCAGGAGCGCGGCAGCATGCTGGTCAGCCCGACGACCGACGTCTACGAGGGCATGATCGTCGGCGAGAGCGCGCGGGCCGAGGACATGGACGTCAACCCGACCAAGGAGAAGAAGCTCACCAACGTGCGGTCCTCGACCGCCGAGGAGCTGGAGCGGCTCACCCCGCCACTGGCGCTCTCGCTCGAGCGGGCACTCGAGTTCATCGCCGACGACGAGTGCGTCGAGGTGACGCCGAAGGCCGTGCGGCTGCGCAAGGTCCAGCTCGATGCCGCCATCCGGGGCCGCCAGCGCGGCCGGGCCCGGACCGCGGCGCGCTAGGACGCTTCCGGCGCCGACCGCGCCGCCGCGCGGGCTTCTGCCTGGTGGGCGCCGAGCCGCGCCGTGAGCAGCGCGGTGGTCCCGTTGCCATGGGTCAGCGTGAGGGCGTCACGCAGCAGCTTCTCGACCGGGTAGCCCACCATCATCCCTCGGCCGCCGAAGAGGAACATCGCCCGCTTGGCCACCTCGATGCTCATGTCGGCGCAGAAGACCCGGACGCTCCACGTCAGCCCGGGGTCGAACTGGTCGGCGTGGCTGTACTCCCACGCCACCCGCAGGAGGAAGGACCTGGCGGCGTCGAGCTGGGAGCGCATCCACCCGAGGTCGTGGGCGACCAGCTGGTGGCGGTGGATGGGGACGCCCCCCTGCACCCGGTCGATGCTCCAGCCGAGTGCCTCCTCGTACGCCGCCTCGGCGACGCCGAGCGACAGGGCGGCGTTGGTCACATTGGCGGCGATCAGCCCGCGCTCGGTCGACGCGTAGCCCTCCCCGACGGCGCTCACCGCGTAGTCGGCCGGTACCCGGCAGCCGTCGAGCACGACATCCGCCTGGGGAGAGCCCCGCTGGCCGAGCTTGCGGTAGAGCGGGCCGGTGCTCAAGCCCGGCGCGGTCGCCGGCACCGCGAACATGGTGGCCCCGCTGCGGATGCCCTTGGTAGGGTCCGTCCGGGCGAGGATGAAGTACAGCGAGGCGATCCCGCCGTTGGTGATCATCGTCTTGGTCCCGTCGAGCACCCACGACCCGTCGTCCTCCTGCCGGGCGGCGAGCATCGCGCCGTGGCCCGGCACGTCGTAGGGCAGCGCATTGTCGCTCCCGGCGAGCTCCTCGGTGCTGGCGCTCGCCGGTACGAAGCGCTCGTCGCCGGCGATGCCCGAGACGACGATGTCGCGCACCGCCGGTGGGAGCCTCGGGATCAGCCTGGCGAAGCGCCAGTAGTGGCGGAAGAAGTACGCCGCGCCGACATCGCCGGCGGCGAGCTCGGCTGCCACGAGGCACTGCGTCACCATGTCGGCGCCCCGACCGCCGAGCTCGGTTGGCAACGGCAGCGCCTTGAGCCCGAGGGCGTCGCCCTCTGCCATGAGGTCCCACGGGAAGGCGTCGACCGACTCGAGCGACTCGAAGCGGTCCGCGGCGGGGCGCAGCACGCGTCGCGCGTAGTCGCGGGTGGCGGCGGCGAGCTCGACGTCCTGGTCGCTCAGGGCGAAGTCCATGGTCGCCGGCTACCGCTCGACCTGCACGCCGTCAGCCCTTGCCGGCGTAGGTGCCGGCGGTCTTGGGGAAGAGGGCCCGCACGATCCGGAAGTTGGAGACGTCGGTGGTGGCGTCCATGTGGAGGTAGACCGAGGCGTCCCGCAGGTACTTCTCGATCCCGACCTCGAGCATCGCCCCGTAACCACCGTGGAGCTCCATGGCGTGGGTGCAGACCTCCATGATCGCGTGGGAAGCGAAGACCTTCGCCATGTCGGCGACGGCCGAGGCGTCCGGCCGCCCCCCGTCGACCGTCTTGGCCGCCCGCTGGAGGATGGACGCCACCGCCTGGAGCTTCGTCGCCATCTCAGCCACCCGGATGGCCACCGCCTGGTGCTCGATGAGCACCCGCCCACCCTGGACCCGGTCGTGGACGAAGTCGACCGTCTGCTCGAAGGCCGCCATGCCGATGCCGAGGTTCTTCGAAGCCTGCATGATCTTGCCGGGGTGGAAGTAGATGCCCGCCTTGCCCAAGGCGTCGTTGTGCGCCAGCACGTGGTCCTCGGGCACCCGGCAGCCGTCGAAGACGATCTCGCCGTTGTTCATGTAGCGGCCACCGATCGTCTCGTTGCACCGGGTGACCTCGAGGCCGGGCGTGTCCCGGGGGACGAGGAAGCTGCTCGTACCCTGCAGCATGCCGACGGCGTCGTCGGTGTTGGCATAGACGACGTAGAGGTCGGCGTCGTACCCGTTGGAGATGAACTGCTTGCGCCCGTCGATGGTCCAGTGGCCGTCCTGCAGCACGGCCTTGGTGTCCATGTTGGCCTCGGGGACGTTGTAGGGCAGCCAGCGATCGGACGCCCCCCGGGGCTCGGTCAGGCAGTGGGCCATGAGGAACTGCGGGTCCTCCATGTACCGGCGGAACCACTCCTCCTGGAGCGCCGGCGTCGCCAGGGTCCGCAGGAGCACGGCGATCTTCCAGTTCTGCACGAGCTTGTCGGCGACGCCGACATCGCCCCGAGCCAGCTCGGCCGAGATGAGGGCGAAGGTCTGGGCCTCGGTCCCCTGCTCGACCATGACCCCGCCGTAGGCCTCGGGCACGCCGAGGGCCCGCAGCCCGGCTCGGTCGGCCTCAGCCAGAACCTCGTCGGTCAGGCGCTGCGCCGGGTCGAAGTTCCACTCCCGCTCCCGGTTGGCGGCCACGAACGGCGCCAGGACCCGGTCCACGTACCGCCGGCAGGTCTGGCGCATCTCGGCCTGCTCGTCGGTGAGTGTGGTGAACAGCTCCAGCACGTCAGCCATCGTCTCGTTGGTCCTCCCGCCTAAGGCCGCCCCGGCGGACGCCGGCGGACGGCTCTTGCACTTGGTTCCCTTCTTGTTCTTGCGCTTGCTCCGGCATTGTTCAGGTGCTCACGCCCTGCGCTCGTCGCGCCCTGCGGGGCGCGTCGACGCACCAGCAGCTTCCGCGCCAGCCCCCTCGTTGCCTCACGAGAGATCCCCCGCCGGACAACCGGCGAGGTCAGACCCGGGCAGCGAGCCAATCGGCGAATGCGGACCGGGACTCGAATGCGTGGTTGGCGACGCCGTGGTTCCCGTCCTGGTACATGAGGAGCTGCGCACCGGGCGCCTCCTTGGCGAGCCGCTCGGCGTGCACCGGGCCGACCAGCCGGTCGAGGTACCCATGCACCACCAGGAGCGGACTGGTGATGTGTGGTGCCGCTTCCTCCAAGGTGAGCTGCGCCGCGTGCTCCCGGGCGCTGGCGTCGTCGGCCGAACGGGACCGGTGCTGGAAGGTCGCACGGGTCATGGGCGGGAGGGTGTCCCACTCGAGGTCGAAGCGGTAGGGGCCGGCCAGCGCCACACCGGCCTTGAACCGCGGCTCGTAGGCCATGGCCCTGGCGGCGTAGTAGCCGCCGAGGCTGACCCCGAACATGCCGATGCGGTCGGGATCGACAGCGGCGCGTTCCTGGAGGAAGTCGACGGCGGCGGTCGCCGCCTTCTCGTAGGCCGGCTCGATGGGAAGCTCGTACTCGCTCTCGCCCTGGCCCGGTCCGTCCATGGCCAGCGTGGCCATGCCGCGGGCCAAGAAGTACTCCGCCGTCGACTGGAGCTCCTCTTTGACCGAGTCGAGCCCCGGTGCCATGACGACGACCGGCGACCGGCCCGAGACGCCCGCGGGGATGCGGAGGTAGGCAGGGAGGTGCGTCTCGCCGTAGGGGATCAGGACCCGCTCGGCCGGCGGTGCCAGGCCGGCGGCGCCCTTGGCGTAGTCCGCCACGGTGCGGTCACTGGCCGCCCGCTGCTGGTCCGGGTCCACCATGAAGACGAACTTGCCCCAGTGCCAGCACATGGCGGCCCGCCGCCACGCGTCCCTGGCCGTCACGATGGTGCCGGACTCTTCGGCCCGCTGGGCGAGTACCTCGTACTCTTCGGCCGTCTTGCCCCACTCGCGGCACCAGTCCTCCCACCGGCTCACCCGCGCAAGGGTTCTCTCGAAGTCGAGGTAGTCCGTCCCGTTGTTGACGAAGCGCGGCCCCCAGTGGGCTGCGGCCACTGCGACCTGGTCGTCGGTCCCGTTCTGCGCGGACATGAAGCCCCCCCTCGCTCGAATACAATCGATTGTGTAGCATCGGGCGCGTCGAGGTGTCAACGAGCGGATCCCGCCACTGGCGGGGAGCGGGAGTCCCGATGGTGCGGAGCGGGGGGCAAGGGTCGAGCTTCCTCCGTCGTGACCAGGTCGCACCGCCCGGTGACGGCACCGTGCACCCGGGTGTTCGCGTCGGCTCGGCGGCGGCTGTCGGTGGCGGGCACTTCGTCGGTCATGCAATGGATTGCAATCGCACGGGCGTCGCCCGTCGCCCGAGTGGGGGAGCGCCTCGATGAACCCTGACGTCGTCGTCGCCGGAGCGGGGCACAACAGCCTCATCACCGCCTGCTACCTGGCCAAGGCCGGCCTGCGAGTGCAGGTGCTCGAGGCCAATCCCATCCCCGGTGGCGGCTGCGTCACCGAGGAGCTGCTCCTCCCCGGCTACGGCATCGACAGCTGCGCCACCGGCCACACGCTCATTCGCACCAATCCTGTCCTGGCAGCCGACGAGCTGGGGCTGATCGCGGACTACGGGATCACGTATGTCGACCCCGATCCGGTGGCGCACGTAGCGTTCCCCGATGGGGGCCACTTCACGATGTGGCTCGACCGCGAGGCGACCATCGCCGAGTTCGGCCGGTTCTCCAAGGCCGACGCGGCCGCCTACGAACGGCTGCTGGCCGAGTACGACGACGTCAAGCACGTCTTCGCCCAGGTCCAGCACACCCCGGCCGGCCTCGGCCCGTCGCTCGACCAGCTGCTGGCCGAGCACCCCCGCGGGCGCGTCTGGCAGCGCCGGCGCATGCTGAGCGCGTGGGAGGTGGTCCGCACCGAGTTCGAGAGCCGCGAGGCGCAAGCGTTCCTGCTGTGGATGGCGTTCCAGACCAACCAGGCCCTCGACGTCCCCGGCACCGGAATTCTGGCCTACAGCATCCTCTTTGGACGCCAGCAGCGCAGCTGGTCGATCCTGCTCGGTGGTTCGGGCCGCCTGACCGACGCGCTCGTCGCCTACCTCGAGGCGAGAGGTGGCGAGGTGCGCTGCGGCGAGCCAGTCGCCCGGCTGCTCCTCGACGGCGGTCGCTGCGTCGGCGTCGAGACGGAGGCGGGCGTGCAGTACCGGGCCGAGCGGGCGGTCGTCTCCTCGATCCACGTGTCCCACCTCATCGACATGGCCCCGCACGACGCTTGGCCCGAGGAGTTCGAGTACGGGGTGCGCACCTACGACCTCGGGATCCCCGGGTTCGGCGTCTACTGCCTCACGGACCTCCCGCCCGTCTTCGAGACCCCCGACGGCCCGCGCACCGCGGTCTCGGCGGGGACGGTGGGGTGGCCCGAGGACGTCCTGCGCCTGGGCTTCGATCTCCGTCACGGCCGCTTCGTCACCGACGTGCCGTGGCTGCTGGTGGCCACCCCCACCCTCGTCGATCCTGGCCGCGCCCCGGAGGGCGGGCACACCGTCAAGTTGCTTAGCCAGCAGGCCTACGAACCACCGGGCGGCATGGACGCGTGGCCCGAGGCCAAGGCCGCCCACGCCGCCCGCCAGCTCGAGCACCTCCGGCGGTCCGCGCCGAGCTTCACCGACGACCACATCCTCGCCATGCTGGTGAAGGCACCGGTCGACTTCGAGGCCACGAACCGACACATGGTCCACGGCACCTTCCACGGCGGCGACCGCGGCCTGGCCCAGAGCGGCTCCGGCCGTCCGGCGCCGGGATGGGCGGCGCACCGGATGCCCTTCCCCGGGCTCTACCAGACCGGTGCGACCACCAATCCCGGAGGCTCGATCACCGGCACGCCGGGCCGCAACGCCGCCAGAGTGGTCCTCGGCGACCTCGGCATCGACCCGGACGCCTTCCTCAGCCCCGGCGGCATGATGGCGGGGGCAGCGCGCCGCAGCGGTTGACGAGCGACATGTCGGCGTATCGTTCGCCGGCGGTCGCACCCGGGGAGAAGGGCGGCGTCCGGGCGCCATGCAACCCAGCCCGACAGCCGACGCTGTGGGGCCGCTGTTGCCAAGGCGACCGGCGCCCGTCGGGGCGCCCTCCCCGACCTCGGGGTCGTAGCTCAGGCGGCCGCGGTGGGCCGAATGCCCCACCCGCGGGTCACGGCTGCGCTGCCACCAGGGTCTCGGCGACCCAGTCGCCGACGAGGGCCCGGGCCTGGGGCCACAGGTTGTTGACCACGTGGATTCCCTCGGGCATGACAACCGTCGTCACCGGGCCGGCGGCCTCTGCCGCGATCTGCTCACCCTGCGAGGCGGGGGAAGCCGCGTCGTCGGCGCCGAAGACCTGCAGCAGCGGCACCTTCAGCCGGTCGAGGACGCCGGCGAGGGTGATCGCCTCCATCATCGCCGCCGGATCGGGGCCCAAGTGCTGGTACTGGCCCGCCTGCGACAGGGGCTCCATGGTGGCGAACCGGCCCGCCGGGGTGTACCAGCTCGAGATGGAGAACACCGCCCGCACCCGGTCATCGATCGCCGCCGTGCGAATGGCGAACAGGCCACCGTAGGAGATGCCCCCGACGGCCAGGCGACTGGCGTCGACGTCGTCACGGGCCGCGAGGATGTCGATGATCGCCTGCACCGCCACCTCGTAGTCCGGGCGCAGCTGAAGGTCGAAGCTCACCGATCCCTGACCGGGTCCGTCGAAGGCGGCGATGGCCACGCCCCGGGCGACGAGGTGCTCGGCCAGGTTGTACAGCTCCTCCTTGGTGGAGTCCGCCCCCGGTAGCAGGATCGCCACCGGTGGCGTCGGCCCCGGCGGCACCCGAAGGTAACCATGGAGGTCGGTGCCCTCGAACGGTACGTCGAGCAGCGTCATCGGCGGGTCCACCAACGGCGCCGCCTTCGCCCAGTACCCGGCCATGGCATCGAGCGACCGCCGGTACGCCGCCTGGTCGTGGGTGAACATGAAGCTCGCCCAGTGGCAGCAGAGCCCGGCGCGGATGTACTCGTCGCCGGCGGTCACCCGGCGCCCGGCGGCGGCGGCCTCGTCGCCCCGCTGGCCGTGCTCGGCTGCCATCGCCAGCCAGCTGTCGCACCACTGCTCGTAGTCGGTGACGGCTTCCTTCTGGCGGTGGAGCTCGAAGGGCGTCACGTAATTGGACTGGATCCGCCACGTGAACCGGCGGTACATCGACTCCAGGCGGTCGTCCATTGCTTCCCCTCCGATCTCCACCCACGGCTCACCGAAGGCGGCGCGTGCCTGCCCTACGTCGCCCAGTTGCCTACAGCCCGTTGCCGGAGACCGGCGCCGGCACCCCGGAAGAGCTGGCGACTTGCGAGCTCTCCTCGACGGTGCCCCCCAGGTACAGCGCCCGCATCTGGGGGTTCGAGAGCACCTCGGCCCCCGACCCCTCCAGGCGCACCTGCCCGGTCTCCATGACCACGCCGTGGGTGGCGAGCCCCAGCCCGGCGCGCACGTTCTGCTCGACCAGCAGCACGGTGCGCCCGTGCTCGTGCATGGTGGCGATGCTGTCGTAGATGATCCTTGCCGACCGGGGCTCGAGACCCATGGAAGGCTCGTCGAGGGCGATGAGCTCCGGGTCCATCATGAGGGCCCGGGCGAACTCGACCATCCGCTGCTGGCCGCCCGACAGCGCGCCGGCGCGGTCCTTCCCCCGCTCGACCACGATCGGGAACATCTGGGACACCTCGTCGAACCGCTTGGCCACGACCGACGCGTCCTTGATCAAGAACGCGCCCAGCTCCACGTTCTCCCGCACCGTGAGCTCGGTGAACAGGTTGCGCGACTGCATGATCTGGACGATGCCGGCCTTCAGGATCTGGCGGGGCGACGCCCCGGCGATCGACTTGCCCTTGAAGTCGAGCGTGCCGACCCGCGGATGCAGCAGTCCGCTCACCACCTTCATCAAAGTGGACTTGCCCGCGCCGTTGGGACCGACCACGCAGGTGAGCGAGCCCTGCTCGATGACCAGGTCCACGCCCTTAAGGATGTCGCCGCCGCCGTAGCCGGCGAACACGCCCTCGAACACCAGCATCAGCTCGCCGCCTCCCGCATGTCCGTGCCGAGATAGGCCTCCAGGACGGTGGCGTCGGCCCTGACCGTGCCCGGGTCCCCCGCACACAGGCAGCGGCCCTGGTGCATGACCGCGACCTGGTCGCACAGCCCCATGACGAACTCCATGTCGTGCTCCACGATGATGAACGTCGTCCCCTCTTCTTCGTTGAGCGCCCGGATGCGGCTGCCCAGGTGGAGCAGCAGGCTGGGGTTGACCCCGCCCGCCGGCTCGTCGAGCAGCATGGCCTTGGGCCGGGCGATGATGATGCAGGCGAACTCGAGCAGCTTCTGCTGGCCGAAGGAGAGGTTGCCGCCCATCTCCGACGCCAGCCGGGTGAGCCCGACGAAGTCGAGCACCTCCTTGGACCGCACCTTCTCGCTCGCCGACGACCACCGGCTGAACTCGGCCCTCCAGCCGCCCTCGCGCTGCGAGGCGACGTGGAGGTTCTCGACCACGGTGAGGCGGGGGAAGATACGGGTCAGCTGGAACGTGCGCCCGACGCCGCGGGTGAACACCCTGTCGGGGGAGATGTTGGTGATGTCGTCCCCCGCCAGACGCACCTGCCCGGCATCGGCCCGCTCGTACCCGGTCATGACGTTGAACAGCGTGGTCTTCCCCGAGCCGTTGGGTCCGATGAGCCCGTTGATCTTGCCGGCTTCGAAGCTCATCGAGCAGCCGGCCAGCGCCTGGATGCCGCCGTAGGCCTTCTCGATTCCCTCGACCTCGAGCAGGTTCATCGAGCACCCCCGTCGTCGATCCCCGCCGAACCCGCCGGGGCGGTGATCGGCATCGTGCCCTCGACCGGACCTGCCTCCTCGCGGCGGCGCCAGCGGGCCGCCATCCACGACCGGTAGCGGTCGGAGATGCTCGGCACCACGCCGACCGGCAAGGTCAGCAGGATGACGATGAATAGGACGCCGTAGACGATCAGGTACAGTGTCGACGCTCCGAACCGGAGCTGGAAGTACTGCTGTACGGGGGCGAGGACCAGTGCGCCGAGCACCGGCCCGGGCAGGGTGCCGAGACCTCCGACGAACACCATCACGGCGAGGGCCAGGTCGTAGCTCGGGTCGAAGCCGAACTGCGGGAAGACGGCGCCGACGAAGGGCGCGTAGATCCCGCCGGCGATGCCGACGAAGACGGCCGAGATCACGTAGGCGATGAGCTTGGTGCGGGTCACCCGGATGCCGAGCCCCTTGGCCCGGTCCTCGTCGTCGCGGATGGCGAGCAGCCCGAGGCCGTACTTGGAGCGCCGGACCCCCCACGAGACCAGGAGGGCGACGATCGCGCCCCCGAGCCCGACGTAGTAGAAGGGCACGTTGAAGACTGTGCCCGACCAGGGGGGCGAGGCGACGTTCGTCCCGGCCGAGCCGCCGGTGAACCCCGAGAAGTTGAACGCCAGCAACTGGAAGATGAACATCGCCGCGATGGTGAGCACGATGAAGGTGTGCTTGCGCACCCGGAGCAGGATGAGCCCGACGGGGACCGCCACGATCGCTGCCACGATCCCGGCGAGCGGGATGACGGCCAGCTCCTCCACCCCCGGCGTGATGTGCCAGTGCAGGATCACCTCGGCCACCGTGTACTGGCCGAACCCGTAGAAGATGGCGTGGCCGATCGAGACGTAGCCCGAGTAGCCCGAGAAGATGTTCCAACCGATCGCGGCGACCAGGAACATCATGGTGAACACGCCGATCGAGGTGACCGCCGGGTTGGTGAAGACGAGGGGGAACGCCGCGAGCAGGGCGAACAGGACGACCCACGACGTCCCCCGGGCGCGCTTCGACGGCAGGAACGGGTCGCGGAACGCCGCTTCGGCCGCGGCGGGTCGGAGGAGATCGGCCGGTGCGGTCTCGGCGCTGACGGCGGTCACTGGGCCCTCGCGATCTGTCGGCCGAAGATGCCTTCGGGCTTGAACAGCAGGCCGAGGACGAGGACGAGGTAGAACATCGTCTGCCCCCAGACCGGCGACCAGGTCACAGCGACCACGTCCTGGATCACCACCATGATGATCGCGGCGGCCATCGCGCCGCCGACGCTCCCGAACCCGCCGAGGATCACAATGACCAGCAGCCGGGAGATGAGGTCGTACGAGCTCGCCGCGTCGAAGGAGGACGTCGCCCCGTAGAGCATGCCGCCGGCGGCGGCGAGGCCTACCCCGATGCCGAGCGTCGCCGCCGAGACCCGGTGGACGTCGATGCCCACCAGTTGGGCCGCCGCTGGGTTCTGCGTGGTCGCCCGCAGGCTCCGCCCGAACTTGGTCTGGTATAGGACGACGTAGACGAAGCCCATCAGCACCGCGCTCAGCAGGAACGCGTACACGTAGATCAGAGGGAAGTTGATCGCGCCCAGGTGCACCGAGGTGTCCACGTAGGAGGCGTGGATCTGGATGAGTGTCCCGCCGTAGGTCAGGTCGAGGACCCCCTCGATCACCTCCGCCACGGCGAACATGACGAGGAGGGACATGACCACCCGGTCGCGCTTGATGCGGGCGATGAGCAGGTAGTAGATGCCGTACCCGAGCAGGAACATCGCCGGGATCGTGATCAAGATGGTCACGAACGGGTCGATGTGCGTCGTCCGGACGATCGAGTAGCTGAGATATGCGCCCAGGATCACCAGGATCCCCTGGGCGAAATTGATGATCTCCATGACCCCGAAGACGAGCGTCAATCCCGCTCCCATCAGGGCGTAAAGTCCGCCAATGAGGATCCCGTCCACGATCCCCTGGAGGATCAGCATGCCATGCCTCCACACTGTGTTGGGTCGAGTGCGGACCGGCAGCCCCCCCGGGAGGAGGCTGCCGGCTCCACACGATTGTCGGCGATCCCTGATCGCCGTTGTTGTGGGCTGTTGTCGCCCGCGGTTGCTATGTGCTCGAGCCCCACTTCGGCTTGGGGTTCACGACCTTGACCACATCCGGCTTTGTCGCCGGCAGGACTCCGACCGGCTTGCCGTGCTGCCACTGGAACACGTACGGCTCGGCACAAGGGTTCATCCCGAGCTTTGTGAAGCACACTGGGCCCTGCACGCTCTGGAACTTCGCACCCTTGGAGTGCATGTAGGCGATGAGCTTCTTGTTTGTCGTCGACTTGATGTGGTTGACCGCCTGGGCCAGGACCTGGCCGGCCGAGAACGCCTCGGCCACGTTGGCGCTGACTGTTCCCGCCTTGGCGATGTGGAACATCTTCTGCGCGATCGACACCATTGTCTTCGAGTGGAAGCCGGAACTGCCGGGGAACCACGTGCTGGGGTACATGACCCCTGCGGCGTTGTTCCCGACTGCCTTGACGAAGGACCCACCCTGGTCGGGGCCCGAAGCCTCGATCACCACTGTCACTGTGTAGTGCGCCTGGGCGAAGTCCTGGATCAGCGCGTAGCCGTCGGGCGGCTGCGTGCCGAGCACCACGATCTTGGCGCCGGAGGCCTCGATGGTGGAGGCGATCGGCGAGAAGTCGGTCGTCTCCAGCGGGTAGATGTCCAGTTTCGTGACGGTGAAGCCCTTCTTTGTCAGGTACTTCCGGACCGCTGTCACCATCGGGTCGCCGAACGGTGTTGTGATCGCCGCGAAGGCCACCTTCTGGGGCTTGTACACCGTGGGCACCCAGCGGGAGAACGACACCATCTGGGACACTGACGCCGCGCTCACGTCGAACACGTTGTTCAGGCCCTGGGCGAAGACCGACGGTCCGCCGCCGATGCCCTCGACCAGCGCCTTGTTGTACCGGTTGGCGACGACGGACGCCGGCTTGGTCAGCAGCGTCGAGTACGGGCCGACGACGAATGTCACGTGGTTGACGGTGATCAGCTTCTGGTAGTTGGTGACGACCTGCGTCGGGCTCGAGCCGTCGGACAGGAATGTCATCTGGACCTTCTTGCCGAGGATCCCGCCGTGAGCGTTCTGCCACGCCGCCCACACCTGGTAGCCCTCCTTGGTGGTCTTGCCTGTCGCCGAGAAGTCACCCGACAACG
Source organism: Acidimicrobiales bacterium (assembly GCA_050743965.1). Taxonomy (GTDB): domain Bacteria; phylum Actinomycetota; class Acidimicrobiia; order Acidimicrobiales; family RAAP-2; genus DAHUZJ01. Next base: position 1,158 of record JBOGGF010000402.1, on the reverse strand, counting down.
ACACGGATGCTCCGACCTTCACCACTCCCTTGAGCCCGTTGGATGTGGACGATGGGGACGATGTTGACGATGTGGATGCGCTCGACGGGGTCCCGCTACCACAGGCTGCGGCAAGCAGTGCCACAACGAGCAGCGAAGCGCCCGTCAAGGCTCCCCGTCGCCGGTTCCCCCGAGCCGCGCTCGCGCGGCCCCCCAGCTGCCTGAACCTCATGTGCTCCCTCCCTCTATCCGGCTGTTGCCGGACAACATGACATTGCCGATCAGAGCTCTCGATGGGGCGTCACGACGCTGGTGGTGCCCACGTGCACTGGTCGCCGTCGACGGTCCACACCGTGTCGGTGGGCGGCGGTGCCCAGAACTCGACGAAGGAGAAGTTGGCGTCCCCGTCGTTCTCGAACCAGTGGACCTCTCCCGGGCCGACCAGTGCGCTCGTGCCTGCTTCCAGCCGGACCGGGCTGGAGCCCGTGTGGAGGATGCCCGTCCCGGCGAGCACCCAGAAGACGTGTTGGCTGCCGGTGTGGTAATTGGCTGCCGCCGTGTCGCCGGGGTGGTAGACGATCCGGTCGGCCCGCAGCTGGCGGGCCCCCACCGGTACGCCCTTGGTCAACAGGTCGAGCCGGTCACGCGTGTCTCTGGTGGATGCGTAGTGCGGAAGCTCTGCTGCATGCAACACCTTGGACATCGTCACCCCCCCGGGGTCCCGCTAAAGGAGATTCCTGCAACCGATTGCAGAGTACGATACAAGTGTTGCCGTCCCATGTCAACCACCTCCCGCACCTCGCGAGAAGCGGGTCGTGGACGGCGTCGGGCGACCGCGAGCGAAGACCGCGAGCGAAGACCACGAGGGAAGACCACGAGGGAAGACCACGAGAAGGAGGGGGCCGGTGAGCGAGCACACCACGGTGGCACGGACCGCCACGGCGGTCGAGATGGCCATCGAGCGGGACGTGGCGATCCCGATGGACGACGGCGTCGTGCTGCGTGCCGACGTGTTCCGCCCGGTCTCGGGCGGCCCGTGGCCGGTGATCATGTCGCTCGGCCCCTACGGCACGTCGCTGCCGTTCAGCGAGGGCATCTTCGCCGCCCGGTACGAGCGGCTGGTGAGCGAGCGACCCGAAGTGCTCGAGGGCTCGAGTGGCGCGCACTGCAACTGGGAGA
>JBOGGF010000401.1:0-2585 GCA_050743965.1 Acidimicrobiales bacterium | reverse complement strand
GACGAGGACCTGCCGCCCGGCGAGGTCCTCGTCGACGTCGAATGGTCGGCGGTCAACTACAAGGACGCCATGGTGACCGTCCCGGGCAACCGGGTCGCCCGGAAGAGCCCCCTCGTCCCCGGTGTGGACCTGGCCGGCACCGTGGCCGCCAGCGACGACCCGGACTTGGCGCCCGGGACGCCCGTCCTCGTCCACGGCTACGACCTCGGCGTCGCCCGCCACGGCGGGTTCGCCACCCGGGCACGGGTGCCGGCCGGCTGGGTGGTCCCGCTCCCGCCCGACCTCGACGCCCGCCGGGCGATGGTGATCGGCACGGCCGGCTTCACCGCCGTGCTCTCGCTGCGACGGCTCGAGCAGGTCGGCGTCGCCCCCGGCGGGGGCCCCGTCCTCGTCACGGGGGCCTCCGGCGGCGTCGGGAGCGCGGCCGTGGCCGTCCTGGCCGGCCACGGCTACGAGGTCGTCGCCAGCACCGGGAAGGCGGACGAGCACGACTACCTGCGCCGGCTCGGCGCGGCGGAGGTGGTCGGCCGCGACGCGGTCGCCGGCGACGAGGGGCGGGTGCTCGGCGTCGAGCGGTGGGCCGCGGCCGTCGACTGCGTCGGCGGTTCCACCCTCGCCGCCATCCTGCGCGCGCTCCGCTACGGCGGCGCCGTGGCCGCGAGCGGTCTCACCGCCGGGACCGACCTCGCCACCACCGTCTATCCCTTCATCGTACGCGGGGTCTCCCTGCTCGGTGTCGACTCGGTCTCGGTCCCCCTCGCGGCGCGGCGGGCGGTGTGGGCGACCATGGGCGGCGAGCTGGCGGCTCCGGTGCTCGACGACATGGTCGCGGCCGAGATCGGCCTCGACGGCCTCGACGGCGCCCTGGCCGACATGCTCGGGGGCCAGGTGCGCGGCCGGGTGCTGGTGCGCCCCGACCGCTGACGCGTCAGCCGGGCGGGCAGGAGGCGGGCGCGGCGCGCGACCGCGGGACCGGACGGCGTCGCGCCGGTCGGACAGTCACCATCGTCACGGGGCGTACACCGGCGAGACGTGCACCGTGCCGTTGCCGCACGGCGTGATCGACAGTGTCACCACGAGATGTGTGTAGTCGTTGGGCGGGGTGATCTCCGCCTTCGACGAGGTGGGGCACGAGGTCTCGTTGCCCACCGGCACGTCCTCGTAGGCCAGGGCGAAGGTCCCCTTGCCCTGTGGCGCCAGCCGCACCGCCGTGGGGGGCTGGTTCGCCGGTGTCTGGAGGAAGTGGAACTGGCCCCGGACCACGGTCGTAGTGATGGCGGCACCCTGGGCGTCGAGCAGCTGCATCCCGGGATAGCCGTCGAGCACGCACATCGCCGACGACGTGTCGGTGAACGTGACGGCGAGCGACTGCGTGCCGGCCGCCCCTGTGGACCGGCCGATCGTCGCTGACAGCTGGCCGGGCTGGCAGGTCGCCGTGCCGGTCGTCGAGCCACCGGTCGTGGTGGTGGTCGTCGCGGGCCCGCTGGTCGTGGTGGGGCCGGCGGCCGTCGTGGTGGTGGCGAGCGACCTCGACGTGGTGGACGTGGTGTGGTCGGCCCGTGACGAGCCGCCCGACGAGCAGCCGGCGAGCAGCAGGGCGGCCGCGGCCACCGAGCCGGTGAGCCAGGGCAGGCGGGACCACCGGCGCCCGGCCGGTGCCGGGTCGCCGTACCGGCGCGGGCTCACGAACCGAAGTCCTCGGGCTTGATCGAGTCGAGGAACTGGCGGAACTGACCGACGAGCTCCTCGGGACTGGCATCGTCGTCGTCCTCGGAGGCGTCGATGGCGAGGAGAATGCCCTCGGAGTCCATGAGGTCGTCGGCCACATAGAGCGGCGTGCCGGTCCGCACCGCCACCGCCACCGCGTCCGACGGGCGGCTGGAGACGGTCGAGCGCTCCGCTCCCCTGCGCAGCTGGAGCTCGGCGAAGTACGTCGACGAGCGCAACTCGGTGATCACGACCCGCTCCACCTCCACGTCGAGATTGGAGAGGAGGTCACGGATGAGGTCGTGGGTCATGGGACGGGGCATCGCCACGCCCTGCAACGCGTAGGCGATCGCCGCTGCCTCAGGCGTGCCGATGAAGATCGGCAACGTGCGTCCCTCCCCCTCCGTCTCTTGCAACAGCAGTACCGGCGTGTTCGACTGGAGGTCGACGCGGACAGCCCTCAAGCGGACTTCGACCATAAGAGCAATGTAGCGCCGCCGGACGGTCCCGCGTGCGGCGGACCGTCACCTCCCGAGCTGTCGCCGGAGCTCTCGGCGGAGCAGCGAGGAGCGCAACCGCTCCCCCAGTCGGGCCAGCTCGTGGGCCGACTCGACGGCCCGCTGGCGGGCCGCGGGGTTCCGTTGGCGCAGCAGCGGCGCCACCACCTGCTCGACCAGACCGATCTCGCGGTCGACCGCATTGCGATAGGCGCGCAGGTGGCGCGGCTCGATGCCGTAGCGCCCGAGCTCGCCCGCCAGGGTGGCCACCGTCACCGCCTCGGTGTCGTAGTAGGTCGCGCCGGCCACGGTGGTCGCCTCGACCAGACCGAAACGCTCGAGCGCGGCGACCTCCGCCGCCGCGAGGCCGGTCGTAGCGCA
>JBOGGF010000400.1:0-11434 GCA_050743965.1 Acidimicrobiales bacterium | reverse complement strand
CCCGCTGTGTCTCGGCTCCCCCGCGGGCACCCGTCGTGGGGGCCGGGGCGAGGACCGGTGGCGCATGCGAGCGGGTGGCCCGCACGGGATCATCGCCGAGCCGGACGAGCGAGGGGCGGGTGGCACGTTGCTCGGCCAAGGCCTCCACTAGTTCGTCGTCGGGCCCCGCCGGCAGGGGAAGGCCACCGTGTGCCTGGCTGCGGTGACGCAGCTCCGCAGCGCCGGGTTCTACGTCGCCCATGCCGACCTGTTAATGCTCCCGAGTCTCGAACGCTTCGCCGAGGTGTTGGTCGACCAGGTCTGGTCCAACCGACCCTCTCCCCGGCGCACGGCACGGGCGGTCGGCCGTGGGGGACGGTCAGCGGCGATCGCCGTGGGCGCCGCCGCGACGGCGCGCCTACGGACCGAGCTCGGTGACGGTGTCGATCTGGCATTCGACCCGAGCATCGAACGACGGAACCCGCGGCGCTACTTCGAGCACGCCGTCCGGCTGCTCCAGCGGATCTGCGACCATGACGTCCGATCGCTGATCCTCTTCCTCGATGAGCTCCAAGAGATCGGAGCCGAGACATGGCGGAAGAGGCTGGGCCGGCGGGGCGAACGAGCCCGCGTGCGGTTCGAGCTGGCAGCGCTCGATCGCCTGATGGAGCTGGGGGAAGGGCAGGTCCGGACGACGATGCTCCTCGCCCAGCAGGCATATGTTGCCGCGCTGGCCGAGGATCGAGAAGGGATCGACCCAGCCACGGTCGAGGTGGCACTGGCACAGGCACTCAACGCCGATGCGGCGGCGCACCAAGCGGTCGTCGAGCAGTTCCGAGCCATGGGCCGCCGGACCCTGAACGTCGCCGTCCGGGTGGCCTCGGACGAACCGCCCTACGTCACGGGCAGCCCCAGCACCGCCAAGCGGGCCCTCGACGCCCTGTCGGCGCAAGGGCTCGTCGAACAGCGGGGTGTGGTCGGCCGAGGAGGGTGGGTCGTACCCGACCCGCTGCTGCGCCGGTACCTCCGCCGGTTGGGCTGAGCGACTCCCGCCCAGGGATCGTGCACGCGGCCGGACTTCGACGAAGCTAGCGTTGGGCCGGGAGGTTGGTCGGTGTCGCACCCGGATCCCCAGACCGTCGTCGTCCCGCAGCTCATCGGACTTCCCGTCGGCGAGGCGCGGAGCCTCGCCGACGCCGCCGAGCTCATCCTCACGAGCGGCGCACCGGATGGCCCACCGCTCGGGTCGCTCACGTTGACGGGGTACTGGGTCGTCACCGAGCAGCGTCCACCGGCGGGGACGGCCGTGGAGCCCGCGTCGCTGGTCGTGATCGACTTCGAGGACGGAGGCGGCGGGGAGGCCGGCGACCGCGAACCCCGGACACCGAGACCGCCGACCCGGCTCCTGACGGCCGAGTGCAACGAGCCGGCGCGGGGGTCGTCGTGACCGGTGACCCGGCGATCGGCGTCGAGGGCCCCGTGCAAGCCGCCGCGCCGGGGCGGCCCGCCGGGGCGCGGCCCATCCGGGGCTGAGAGTCCGGTCGAGCCGGGGTCAGGCCCCATCGGCCGCCGCCTCGAGGACGGCGACGTCGAGCTTCTTCATGGTGAGCATCGCCTGCATTGCCCGCGTCGCCCGCCCGGGGTCCGGGTCGGCCATGAGCTCGCCGAGCCGGTCGGGGACGATCTGCCAGGACAGGCCATAGCGGTCCTTGAGCCACCCGCACGGCCCCTCCTCGCCACCCTCCCGGAGCCGGTTCCAGTAGTGGTCGACCTCCTCCTGTGAGGTGCAACTCACCAGGAGGGAGATGGTCTCGGTGAAGCCGGCGTGCGCTGGCCCGCCATTGAGGGCGAAGACCTCGGTCCCGTCGAGCTCGAAGCGCACCGTCATGACCGACCCGGCCGGCCCCGGCCCGCTGTCGCCGTAGCGTGCGACGTCGACGATGCGCGACCGGGGGAAGACCGAGGCGTAGAACGTGGCCGCAACCTCCGCCTGGGTGTCGAACCACAGGAACGGGGTGATCCTCGACATAGCTGCTCCTCGCTCGTGTCCCGCCGTGCCGACCGCGGTTGGTCGGGGACGTCAAGGTTGAGACGGCGGCGGGGGGCTGCGTTCATCGGTGGGCTGGCGGGCGGCACCGGCGCTGGCGGCGGCGGCCTCGGCGGGGAGGTGGTTGGCGGGCGCAAGCTCATTGGCAGCCCGCACCCCGCTCGGTACGATGACGCGCGTGGCGTTGTCCGCACCGCCGGCACTGGCGGAGATCGAGCAGTACCGCCGGGAGCTCACCGGCTACTGCTACCGGATGCTCGGCTCGGGCTTCGAGGCGGAGGACGCCGTCCAGGAGACGATGATCCGGGCGTGGCGCCACGCCGCCGACTTCGAGGGTCGCTCGAGCCTGCGGTCGTGGCTCTACCGCATCGCCACCAACGTCTGCATCGACATGACCCGCCAGGTCCAGCGACGGGCCCGCCCGATGGAGATGGGTCCGGCGTCCCCGCCCGATGAGTCGCGCCTCGGCCCGATGCTGCCCGAGGCCGCCTGGGTCACCCCGGTCGCCGACCACCACATCGGCCCCGGCGCCGGCGACGGCGACCCGGCCGAGGTGGCGCAGTACCGGGAGACGGTGCGCCTGGCCTTCGTCACCGCCCTCCAGCACCTCCCGCCCCGCCAGCGGGCGGCGCTGCTCCTCTGCGACGTGCTGCGCTACCACGCCGACGAGGCCGCCACGGTGCTCGAGACGACGGTCGCCGGCGTCAACGGCGCCCTGCAACGGGCCCGGTCGACCCTCGGCGCCCTACCGCCCGGCGGGCCGCCCACGCTCGCGGCCGCCGACGCCGCCCTTCTCGAGCGCTACGTCGACGCCTTCGAGCGATACGACATCGAGGCGCTGGTGACCCTGCTCCACGACGACGCCGTGCAGTCGATGCCGCCGTTCGCCATGTGGGTGCGGGGAGCGGCCGACATCGGACGGTTCATGGTCGAGCCGGGTCCGAGCGACTGCCGGGGCTCCCGCCTGGTGCCCACCTCGGCCAACGGGTGCGCCGCCTTCGGGCAGTACCGCAGGGACCCGGCTGGCGGCTACGCCCCGTGGGCGATCCAGGTGCTCGAGGTCACCGGGGGCAGGATCGCCGGGATGAGCTTCTTCCTCGCCTTCTTGGAGCCGGAACGGCTGTTCTCGAGCTTCGGGCTCCCCCTGCACCTCGACGGGTAGCCGGGGCGGGCCACCGGGCAGGGGTGGGGCGGGGCGGGGCGGGGCCGATGAGAACGCCGGCCGGCCGCCGTCGTACCGGTAGCGGCGACCGCCGCCGACCCCGACCAAGCGAGGAGGGCCCGGATGACTACCCGCACTACCGCCCCGACCGGGGCACCCTGTTGGATCGACCTGTGGACGTCCGACGTCGAGGCCGCCCGCCGCTTCTACGCCGAGTTGTTCGGTTGGGAGGCGGGGGCGCCAACACCCGACTTCGGCGGCTACTTCATGTGGATGCGGGACGGCGCCCCGGTGGCCGGGGGAATGGGCGACATGCCCGACATGCCCGCCGCCGACCGGTGGACGATCTACCTGGCGACCGACGACGTGGCCAAGGCCCTCGAGCTGACGCCGGCCGCCGGTGGGCAGGTCGAGCAGCCGATGATCCCCGTCGCCGACCTCGGGTTGCAGGCGGCGGCCACCGACCCGAGCGGGGCCCGCGTCGGCTTCTGGCAGCCCGGTACCTTTCACGGCTTCACCGTGCTCGGCGAGCCCGGGGCACCCAGTTGGTTCGAGCTCCTGACCCGGGACCACGCGTCGGCCGTCGCCTACTACCGCTCCGTGCTCGGCTGGGAGACGGGTGAGGTGCCCGGCGACATCGCCTACACGACGATGCAGGAGCCCGGCACCGACACCGCCCGCGCCGGCGTCATGGACGCGGCGAACTTCCTCCCCGAGGGTGTCCCGTCCCACTGGTCGGTCTACTGGCACGTCGAGGACGCCGACGCCGCCGTGGCGAGGGTGGTCGAGCTCGGCGGCGCCGTGGTGGCGGCTCCGGTGGACACCCCGTTCGGCCGGCTGGCCACCATCACCGACCCGGCAGGGGCCGAGAGCAAGCTGCGTTCGGTCGGCTGACCCGCCTGATCAGGCCCGTTGAGCCGGCTGGCCCGCCCGGTTGACCCGGCTGGCCCGCCCGGTTGATCGGTCCATTTGGCCGCCGGGCGGTTCCCGGGCGCCGTCGCGGTGGGCACGGCCGTCCGCGGTCAGATCGCCTCCACCGCCCTGCGGCAGTCAACTTCTGGCCGTTTCGTCCGATCACTCAAGAGTGGCGGAGATGTTGAAGGAGCTCCTGCGGCTACGGGCCGCCTCGAGCGGCGCGGCCCTGGAGCCGGTGACCGAGCTGTCTCCCGACGCGGCCGCCGGGGTCACCGGGTCCACCGGGTCCGCCGGGTCCGCCGGGGTCACCGGATCCGCCGGGTCCGCCGGGGCCACCGGGTCCGCCGGTGAGGGCTCCCCACCTGCCCCCGACGAGCTGCCACCTTCCTCCGACGACCTGGCGCAGCGCCAGCGGTACACCAATGCCCTCCTCGAGACGATCGAGGTCGGGATCGTGGCATGCGACGCCGACGGGACGTTCCTGGTGAGCAACCGGGCCGAGCGCGCCATGTTCGGGTTGGACGAGGGCGGCCTCGAGAACCGACCGATGCACTTCCTCGGGCCCCACATCGACGTCTTCGAGGACGGGCGCCGGCTCGAGCCCGACGGCTACCCCCTCATGCGGGCGCTCCATGGCGAGGACGTGTCGCGCCTCGAAGTCGTGGCCGGTCCCCGTGGCGGCCCGTACCGGACCCTCTCGGTCCGGGGCCGGCAGATCACCGATCCCGGCGGGCGGGTCCTCGGGGCGGTGGCCGCACTGACCGACGTCACGGCCGAGCGGGAGGCGACCCGCCAGCTGAGCGACGAGCACCGGCGACTCGTGGAGGCCCAGCGCCTCGGCCAGCTCGGCAGCTTCGAGTACGACTTCGCCACCGAGGAGTGGTCATTCTCCGACCACCTTTACTTGCTGTGGGGGCTCGACCCGGACGGCTCGACAGCCGAGATGTTGAGCACGCTCATCGCCGACGAGGACCGCCACGCCGTGATCGACGCCTGGCATACCGCCTGCGAGCGGGGCGAGGCGCAGTACTTCGACCTCCACGTCCATCGCGCCGACGACGGCGCCACGCGCCTCCTGCGGGTCAGCGTCGAGGTCGAGCTCGACGGCTCCGGGCACCCCGTCCACGGGCGGGGGACGCACCTCGACATCACCGACGTCAACGCCGCCCAAGGGGCGGCGCAACGGGCCAACGGCTTCTTGAACGCCATCCTGGCGGCCACGCCCGACCACACCTTCGTGGCCGACGTCGCCAGCGGCGCAGTGATCTATGCCTCGCCGGCCAAGGAGGTCCTCGGCTTGGCCAGCGAGGAGCTCGCCGCCCTCGGCGTGGGGGGCATCACCGAGCTGGCCCATCCCGACGACCGGGCGGCGGTGACCCGGGCAGTCGGCGACGCCACCACCCTCCCCGACGGGGAGGTCGTCCAGGTCCAGTACCGGGCCCGGCACGCCGACGGCCAGTGGCGGTGGCTGCACCAACGGGTGACGCCCTTCCGCCGGGGTGCCGACGGGCGTGCGGTCGAGGTCCTCGCGGTCACGCGTGACGTGACCGACGTCGTCGAGGCTCAGCAGCAGCTGGTCCATGCGGCCAAGCACGACTACCTGACGGGCCTCCCCAACCGGGCGCTCCTGCTGGAGCGGCTCGAGACGTCGCTCCGCCGTTCCCGGCACGATCGCCGGGAGGTGGCCGTGCTCTTCTGTGACCTCGACGGGTTCAAGCGCGTCAACGACGTGGGGGGCCACGCCGCCGGCGACGCCGTCCTGACCGAGGTCGCCCGCCGGCTGGTGGCGGTGGTGCGCGACGGGGACGTGGTGGCCCGCATGGGCGGGGACGAGTTCGTCATCCTCATCGAGCCGTGGAACCGCTCGGTGGCGGCGGCTGGTCGCATCCGGCGCGCCCGGGGACGCCGCAGCCAGCCCGGCCGCGAGCTCGCCCACCGGGTGGCCGAGCGGGTGGTCGAGGCGATCCGCCGGCCGGTCGCGGTCGACGGGCGGAGCTACACCATCACCGGCAGCGTCGGCATCGCCTACGCCCCGGTGGGGGCGGCGACCAGGGGCGCACCGGTCCTCTCCGCCGACGAGATCCTCCACCACGCCGACATGGCCATGTACCGGGCTAAGGAGCGGGGCAAGGACCACGTCGCCGTGTTCGAGGTCTGAGGTGGTCGCCGCCGGCACGGTGCCTCCCCCGTACGCTGGCTCGATGCCCGATGCCCCGCTCCCCCCGCCGCGCCCGCGCCTGGCGCCGCTCCACCCCGACGAGCTCGACGACGAGCAGGCGGCCCTCTACGGCGACATCACGGGCGGGCCCCGGGGCTCGGGTCGCACCTTCCCCCTGACCGACGGGGAGGGGCGGCTCCGGGGCCCGTTCGACGCCATGCTCCGATCGCCGGCCGTCGGCAGCCCCCTGCAGGCGCTGGGCGCGTCGCTGCGCTACGCCGGCGCGCTCCCGGCGCGCGCCCGGGAGCTGGCCATCCTCGCCGTCGCCGCCGCCGAGGACAGCGCCTTCGAGCGCTACGCCCACGAGGCCGTGGCGGCCGACGCCGGTGTCCCCGCCACCGTGATCGCCGCCGTGCGCACCGGTGCGCCGATCGAGCTGGACGACGACGTGGAGCGGGCGACCATCGCCGCCGCCCGTGCACTGGCCGCCGACGGCGACCTCGACGACGACGCCTACGCCGCTGCCGTGGCGACGCTCGGCGAGTGCGGGGTGTTCGAGCTCACCACCCTCGTCGGCTACTACCGCACGCTGGCCCTCCAGCTCCGGGTGTTCCGGGTGGGAGTGCCCGAGGGGAGCTGAGCCCACCACGGCTAGGGCGACTTGCTCACGTCGGACCAGGCGGCGCGGCGCTGTCCAGCGGTCAGCTCTTGCCGGGCGAGGTGGCGCCGACCGACGAGTAGGCGACCGCGCCGGAGGGCGCCTTCACCTCCACCTTCTCGCCGTAGTGCCCGAAGGTCCAGCGGAGCCCCGCCGAGCTGGTCGTCCCTGTCGCGCCCACCGCCCGAGCTGTCAGGTGCTGGGGCAGCACGCTCGACGTGTCGATCACGAGGGTCGCCCGCCCGACCGGGTGCCCCTTGCCTGTATTGACACCGCCGACGACGCGGGTCTCCGCCGGCCTGCTGCCCGGCACCGGGCTGCTCGACTGGGCGACGAAGACGCTGTGGAGCTGGGCGATGTTGGACTTGGCCGTGATGCCCTCGGCGAATGTCTTGTAGGGCGCCTCGCCCTTGGTCACCTTGACCCAGGTGTGCGCCACCGCGGAGGCCTTTCCCGAGGGCACATGGAGCTGGTCGACCACCGCGGCCGTGTTGCCGCGGAAGTAGACGACACCGTGCACCAGCCGGAGGTCGAACTGGCTGGTCCCGCTGGCGCCGTTCTCGGTGATGCGCTGGCTCCCGCCGTCGGTGCCGGCGTTGCCGGCGATGCGCTCGCCCGTCCCGCCTGTTGTCGAGGCCTCGGCATACCGGAACGACCCGGCGTTCGCCGCGGCGGAGGCGGCCTGCGTGACCAGGCCGGTGGCCACGATGGCCGGGCTGACCGGTGCGATCGCCGCCCCGATGCCGATGCCGGCACCGACGGCCAGCACCAGCACACCGCCGAGCACCAAGCCGAACCGGCGGCGGCGGCGCTCTTCGGGCGTGCGGGGCGCTCGCCGGGGCGGTGGGGGCGGCGGCGACCACCCGCCCTGCCAGTGCCAGCCGGGGGGCGGACCCTGGTAGCCGCCTTGTTGGTAGCCGCCCTGCGGGTAGGGACCCTGTTGGTAGGGACCCTGTTGGTAGGGGCCCGGGTAGGGGCCCTGCGGGAAGCCCTGTCCCGCCTGGTTCGCGCCCGCCGGGTACGGCGGGTACGGCGGCGCGGCGACCGCGCCGGCGTACGGCCCCTCGGGCCCGGTCGCCCATGGCCCCGGTGGCGGGAAGGACCACGCATCGGGGGGCCGGGGCGATGCGGAAGGCCCTCCCGGCCCGGCCGCACCCGCCGATGTCCGGGGTGCCGCCCCGGCACCGCTCGCGTCGTCGGTCATCTCCGCAGCGTAGGTGGCCTCCGGCGACCCGAGGGCGCGGGTCCGGCACTCAGGTCGCCAGGCCGCCCGCCTCGGCCGCCGAGCGGCGGTCGTCGTAGCGCTGGATCTCGTGGATCCGGTCGTCCCCGACCAGGTACACGTGGTACAGGACGGCCGGCGCTTCCCGTCCCGGCCAGCTCACCCGCAGGGCGCACAGGATCCCACGGGTACCGGTCGCCACCTCGAGGAGGTCGGCGGTACCGCCGCCGAGCACGCCCCGGGCGAGGGTCGCCGTCACGTCGGTCCGGCTCCGGCACCGGTTGGGGGCGTCGTCGTCCCCCCACCGGACGTCCTCGGCCAGGAGCGCGGCGAACGCGTCGATGTCACGCCCCACGATCGCCGAGCGGACCCGCTCGGCCAGGGGGGGGGCGGGGCCCGTCCCTGTCGCTGCGCCTGCGCCCGTCACCCACCCATTGTGCCGTTCGGCGCGCCTGGCGCGGGCAGCGGCCGGAGGTGGCGTGGTCCGACCGCATCCCCGGGGGCCGCCGCGCCGACGCAACATTGTCGGCGGCGACCGGACGGCGGGGGTCGTGTACCTGACCATCCTCGCCATCACGCTGCCCGACCCCCTGGTGCGGGTCGACGGGCTGCGCAGTGTCCTGTCGCTGATCGTGAACACGGCGGCGATGATCGTCTTCCTGGCGTCGTCCCAGATCGCCTGGGTGGCGGCTGGCCTGATGGCCGGCAGCGGCCTCGGCCTGATCACGGCCAGCGACCTCTTCGTCCACTGATCCGCCACTCGGCGCGGCGGGGCTCGGCGGGGGGGCCGGCTGGCCGGGAGATCCGCTCGGGCCGGTCACTCGCGGCCGGGCGGGCGCCGGCGGCGCAGCGCCGCTTCGACGTCGGCCAGCTCGCCGTAGGGGGTGAACGCCGTGGCCGACGCCTCGCACCAATCGACGAGCCGCCCCTTGGCGAAGACCAGGTCGGCCGCCGCCGCGGCGAAGCGGTCCGAAGTGCCGTCACCGATTACCACGGTGGTGCGACCACGGCGGCGGGCTGCCGACACCGGCGTCGCCTTGCACGTCCCGCAGAGCCCGCACGGGCAGGTGGCACAGGCGAAGGGAAAGCGAGCCCGGCGGCCCTTGTGGGCGTTGGCCATGACGTCGACGCCGAACGCGGCGACCCGTGTCGCCACGTAGAAGCCGATCCCGTCGGACACCACGGTGACCTCCGCCCCGTTCGCCCGGAGGTACGCCACCAGTGGGCCGAACCCAGGGTCGAGCGGCACCCGGCGGGCGGCCGCGAGCAGGTCGGCCATCTCGGCGCCGTCGAGCAGCGGCCACAGGGCGCGCACGTACTCCCGGCTACCGATCTCGCCCCGCTCGTAGCGACCGTCCACCTCCTCCCACCCCGAGGCGAACTGCTCGAGAACGGCGATGCCGACGTCCTGGCGACTGATGGTGCCGTCGAAGTCGACGAACACCGAGCACGACGACAAGTCCAGCCGTCTTCCGGCCTCCTCCGTGGTGCTCACGGCGCGCCCACCGGACGCCAGCGCCGGCGGTCCGGCAGGCCGCAGCGGGCCACGACGCCCTCACCGGCGATCTGCGCCCGTTCGTACAGGGCCGGCGCGTCCACCGTGGTGAGGCGGTAGGCGTCGACGACCTTGCGGCCATCGACATAGACAGTGTGGACGCCTCGCCCGTCGGCCGAATACACGAGCTGGTTCGCCACATTGTGAAGCGGGGTCCACTCGGGCCGGCGTCGGTCGTGGAGCACCAAGTCGGCCCGCTTGCCCACCTCGAGCGAGCCGACCTCGTCGGCCAGGCCCAGGGCCCGGGCGCCGTGGAGCGTCGCCATCTCGAACGCCAGCTCTGCCGGGATCTGCGTCGGGTCCCGGCGAGCGTCCTTGAACAGGCCCGCCACCAGGTAGGTGGCCCGGTACATGTCGGAGTAGTTGGACGCATTGTTGCCGTCGGTACCGATGGCCACGTTCACGCCTCGGGCGAGCATCTCGGGGATCTTGCCGATCTGGGTGACGCCGTAGGCCACCTTCAGGGCCGTCGTCGGGCAGTGCGCGACCGAGGTACCCCGCCGGGCCAGGATCTCGATCTCCTCGTCGTCGATGTGCACTGCGTGGGCGAGGGTTGCCCGGTCACCGAGGACGCTCAGGCGGTCGAGGTGGACGATCGGGCGCTCGCCATAGTCGGCGAGGAACCCCTCGGGGTCGAGGGGTGCCGGCGACATGTGGAAATTGAGCCCCGTGCCGTGCTCCCTCGCCAGACCGGCCGCCGCGGTCCACAGCTCATCGCTGCACGTGGTGTGGCCGACCACCATGGGCCAGGCTGCCACCCGGACGTCCTGGGTTCCGTACCGGTCGAGCTCGTCCTCCAGGTACCCCACCGCCTCCTTCGTGGTCTGGCGGTAGACCTCGGGCTCGGGGGGCAGGTCCCACACCCAGCGGCCGACCCGGCCGCGGATCCCGATCTCCCGGAGCCCGTCGACGACGGCGTCGAGGTAGTGGACGGTCCCGGCCTCGAGGAACGTCGTCGTCCCCGACAGGAGCATCTCGGCCGCCGCCAGCTGCGCCGAGATGCGCTCGTCCTCCTCGTGGTGGGCGGCGTAGAGAGGGCAGAGCCAGGCGAACACGTTCTCCTCGAAGGGCGTGTCGTCGGGGACGTAGCCGCGGGTGAGCGGCTCGCCGGTGACGTGGATGTGGGCGTTGACCAGCCCCGGGGTCACCACGAACGGACGGCCGTCGACGACCTCTCGGGCACGGACCCGGCGGCGGACGTCGTGGGCCTCCCCCACAGCGACGATGCGATCGCCGGACAGGGCGACGGCGCCGTGGGCCAGGACCTCCCGACGGTCGTTCATCGTGACGACGACGGCGCCGTCGATGAGGACCTCGGCGGGCACCGGCTCATGGGGGGCGCCGGCGGGGTCGGTGGCATCAGGAGGCATGGGCAACCCTTCCATCGTGGGGCGTCACGGCTCTTTCACGGGCGTCCCGGGCGCCACGGGCAACGGGCGCCACAGGTGGCCCCGGCCGGCGGGCGAGGAGCACGACGGTCGGCGGCACGGGGTCCACCACCTGCTCGACCACCAGGCCTGCGCCCTCGGCCCACCGCTTCGCCTCGCCGCGGGTGAAGGTGGCACCCTGGGCCGTGCTCGCCGCCATGGTGGTGCCGAGCAGCTGCGCCTGTGCAGGGCCGGCGAGATCGTCGTCGAGCAGGTACTCGGCGAGCGCGAGGATCCCGCCGGGGGCGAGCGTCCGGGCGGCGCGGGCAACGAGCGCCGCCGCGCCCGCGTCGCCCTCGGCCCGGCACACG
>JBOGGF010000399.1:0-2953 GCA_050743965.1 Acidimicrobiales bacterium | reverse complement strand
CCCCGGGCTCAGGACGGCGACGACCGCCCGGCCACGCCGGCGAGCACCCCGCCCAGCCGGTCCCGCCACC
This sequence comes from Acidimicrobiales bacterium, assembly GCA_050743965.1. GTDB lineage: Bacteria > Actinomycetota > Acidimicrobiia > Acidimicrobiales > RAAP-2 > DAHUZJ01. The sequence continues at coordinate 2,883 of JBOGGF010000399.1, read as the reverse complement.
GCTCCCCGAAGGCGACGTTGATCGCCAGGCGTTCGAGCATCTGGGTCACCGTCCGCTGGGCGGTCTGGAGAGGATGAGCGTGGAGGAAGGCGGACACGTCCTCGGCCAGCGCCGGGTCCCCGCACAGGGAGCGGCAGCCCTGGAGCATGCGGCTGTGGCTGTTGACCGGGAGACGATCGAGCATGCGGGACCACTCGGCCTTCACCCGCTCCCATACCGCCGGGCCGCCCACCCGGTTGGCCAGGAGGGAGGCGACGAGGTAGGGGGCGTTCTGGGAGCGGACTTCCTTCAGCGCCAGGGTGAAGGTCCGCTCGGCCAGCCCGGCGTCGGGGAAGGCGGCCAGCGCCATCAGGTAGCGCAGCTCCTCCTGGGGGGTGGCGGGGTGGCGGTAGCGCTCGAGCATCGCCTCGTAGTCGCCCGGCCGGCGCTGATCGGCGACGGTCCGCAGGACGGCCTCCTCGAGATCGGGATCGATCGCCGGGCCCTCTCGGCTGGCGTCGAAGCGGCGGGCCGCCTCGGCCTGCACCGCCGGGTCGGCACCCACCGTGCCCAGCTCGGAGAGGAGGAGGGCTCGCAGGGTTGGCACCCGCTCGCCCTCGCCCTCCCGCTGCTCCCACCCGAGCGCCTCGGCCCGGGGTCCGAAGAGGGCACGGACGGCCGCCTGGAGGGCGGGGCGGTCGGTGCCGGCCACCACCCGGTCGCAGAGCCCGAGGGCGCCGGCCACGACGGAGAACGTGCTCGGGTCCTCCTCGCTCCCGAGGCGGGTGGCGAGGGAGAGGAGGCCCTCGACGCCGCCACGTCCAGCCAGGGCGAGGGCCCAGCTGTCGGCGAACAGGTTGAAACGCTCGAGGGCGTCGAGGTCGTCCAGCCGCTCGGCCAGCGCCGCCAGGTGCTCGGCCGGGTAGCAGACCCGGTAGACGCCCCAGCCCCCGGCGTTCACCACGACCACGCCCACATGAGGATCGACGGCCGGGAGGCGCTCGGGGGAGTGGCCGAGGAGGAACTTGCGGGGACCGCCGCCGATCTGGCCACCGTGGGCCCCGCCGCCGACGCCCGGGCCGTGGGCCGACCGCACGAGGACCGGCACCTGCCATTCGCTGCCGATGGCGCTGGCCTCACCTTGGTCCGCCGGGCGGTAGGCGAAGGGTTGCTGGGCCAGGGCGCTGTCGCCCGCCGCCACCAGCGGGTGGCCGCCCTGGAGGATCCACGAGTCCATGACCTGGCGGACGGGCTCGCCGCTCACGTCCTCGAGGGCCTGCCACAGGTCGGCGGTGACGGTGTTGCCGTAGGCGTGGGTGGCCAGGTACCGGCGGACGCCGTCGCGGAAGATCTCGGCCCCGAGGTACTGCTCGAGCATGCGCAGGACGCTCCCGCCCTTCTGGTACGTGAGCACGTCGAACATGCCGTCGGCCTCCTCCGGGGGCCCGACGGGGTACTCGATCGGCCGGGTGCTGTGGAGCCCGTCGACGGCCAGGGCCGCCTCCCGCTCGAGGCCGAAGCTGACCCAGCGATGCCATGCCGGGCGGAAGGCGTCGACGGCGAGGACCTCCATGAAGGTGGCGAAGGCCTCGTTGAGCCAGATCCCCTCCCACCAGCGCATGGTCACCAGGTCGCCGAACCACATGTGGGCGATCTCGTGGCACACCACGTCGGCCACCCGCTCGAGCTCGGTCCGGGCGGCGGCGGCCGGGTCGACGAGCAGCGCCGTCTCCCGGAAGGTCACGCAGCCCAAATTCTCCATCGCCCCGAAGGCGAAGTCGGGGATGGCCACCAGGTCCAGCTTCTCGGCCGGGTACGGCAGCCCGAAGTAGTCGGTGAAGAAGGTGAGGGCATGGGCCGCCACGTCGAGTGCATAGCCGGTCAGGTGGCCCTTGCCCGGGGCGTGGACGATGCGGACCGGGACGCCGCCGACCTCGGCGGGGGCCGTCGCCTCCAGCGGTCCGACGACGAACGCCACCAGGTACGTCGACATCATCATCGTTGGGGCGAAGCGCACCCGCCGGCGGCCGTCGGGCAGCGGCTCCTCGCCGACGACCGGGGAGTTGGAGAAGGCCGCCAGGTCCCCGTCGACCACCAGGGTGACCTCGAAGGCCGCCTTGCGGTCCGGCTCGTCCCAGCACGGGAAGGCCCGCCGGGCGTCGGTCGACTCCATCTGGGTGGTGGCGATGGTGCGGGTGCTGCCCTCGACGTCGGTGAAGGTAGAGCGGTAGAAGCCACGCAGCTTGTCGTTGAGCACGCCGGCGAAGGTGCAGCGCAGGGTGGCCGGGCCGGTGGGAACCGGTGCGCCGAACCGCAGCGTCGCTCGCTCGCTCTCGGCGTCGAGCTCGGCGGTGCCGGTCATGGCCTCGCCGCTCTCGGGGACGATCTGGACGTCGGCGATCCCGAGCTCGGCCGCGTTGAGCACGATGGCGTCCACCGTCTCGAGCACGGTCACGTCGATCTCGGCCGAGCCCGTGAACCGGGCGGTCTCGAGGTCCGGCTCGAGCGTCAGGCGGTACGTGGTGGGCTCGACCAGGCGGGGGAGCCGGTGGGCGTCGGTGGAGGAAGTCGTGGTCGGAGGCACCTTTGGAGGCTACCAACGCTGCTCACGGGGCCCGTCGGCCCAGGGAGGCCGCGCCCGGCGGCGGGTCGTCGGCGCGGCGGCTTGCACGGGGGTCGCTCGGGGCGGGTCCTGCCCTCACAGAGCCTTCCCGCCGGGGCCCCAGCGCCTGCGCCGCCTCCCCGGTCGGGCCCCTTCCGGTCGGGCCCCTTCCATACGTGCCACCCGCCCCTCGCCCGTCCGGCTCGGCGATGATCCCGTGCGGGCCACCCGCTCGCATGCGCCACCGGTCCTCGCCCCGGCCCCCACGACGGGTGCCCGCGGGGGAGCCGAGACACAGCGGG
>JBOGGF010000398.1:0-1579 GCA_050743965.1 Acidimicrobiales bacterium | reverse complement strand
GGGCCGGCCCGTCGGGAGCCAGCGGGCCGGTCCCGCCGCCGGCACCCTCCCGGATCCCCTGGAGCGTCTCGGCGATGGCGCCGGTCGACCGGACGGCCGGCGACCAGTCCAGCTCCTGGCGTGGACGGTCGGTCCGCATGATCGGTAGACCCATCGCCAGGTCGAACAGGGCGGGCTCGACCGGGAGCAGGTGGGTCCACCAGGCGCCGGCGAGGGCCGCCCGGACCAGCCGCGGCGCCACGGGCACCGGTCGGCCGGCGAGCAGGCGCGCCAGCGCGGGACCGTCCACGACCGGTTCGGCGGCAAGGTTGAAGGCACCCCTCGCGTCCCGGAGGACGGCCAGGGCAAAGGCGGCCGCGGCATCGTCGGCGTGCAGTGCCTGGAAGGCGAGGCCGTTCGGATAGGGCACCGCTGGGAGGAGGCCGGGCCGTAGGAGGGTACCGGGCAGCAGCGGGCCGGCGAACAACCGGCACTGCTCGGACGCCGCCCGCCGCTGGAAGACGAACCCGCGGCGCATCCGCACGACCCGCCGGCCGGGGTACCGGGCCTCGTGGGTGTGGAGGAGCCGGTCCGCAGGTCGGCAGGGTGGAAGGTGGTCTTGGGCCAGGACGTCGCCGGCGGTCGCCGGGCGATGCCGAGCACCTCGTCGATCCCCGGCTCCTGCTACCCCTTGCAATCGGTATCCGCTCGAGGGACGTTGGTAGTGTGCCGGGCGGAGGTGTCTAGGTGCCTGGTGGGCCTCCCCGCCTTCAAAGCGGGTGGGACGGGTCAATCCCGTCCGGCGGGTTCGATTCCCGTCCACCTCCGCCGCTGCGCGGCTTCCGCCGTGTCGCCCTCGGGGACGGCCGGACGGGACCGCGCCCTCAGCCGCGCTCGGGTGACCGACGCGCGGTGCGCGCTCAGGCGGCGCCCGGCGGGTGGAGCCCGTCGATCCCGCCGAGCTCGTAGCGGGCGACCGAGAAGGCCAGCACCACCGGGACGTCGACGGCGAACATCACCAGCATCGACGTGAGGATGGCGAGCAGCGGGCCGTTGGTGCCGTCGAGGACGAAGACGTACTCCAGCATGCCGGCGATCACCACGTAGGCGAGGAGCGCCCACCGCAGGACCTGGAAGAACCGGCCCCAGGCGAAGGCGCGCAGCCGTGCCACGAGCACCACGCCGGCGACGAGGAGGGCGGCGCCGGCGGCAAGGAGCCCGTACGCCGGCCCGAGCGGGGCGCGCTGGGGGAGATGGGCGGCGAGGTAGATCCCGCCGACGATGACGAGGACCATCGACCCGACCAGCACCTGGCTCACCGGGGGGCGGGCGGGATAGTCGGGAGGGGCGCCGGCCCCCGGTGCCACGGTCAGAGCGCCCGGTGGCACTGCCGGGGATCGGTCATCGAGGTGGTCCACCGCCTCTCCCCTCAGCTCGCCAGCCGGGTCATGATGACGAGCGTGGCGAGCTGCATGGCGCCGGTGATCCCCGCCGCGTAGACGAACCGCCGCATGAGGCGGCCGATCAGCAGCCCGTCGGGCACGGGCTTGCGCAGCTCGAAGAGCACCGCAAGGTTGGCCGGCTCGAGCAGGCCGAGCGC
>JBOGGF010000397.1:0-1594 GCA_050743965.1 Acidimicrobiales bacterium | reverse complement strand
CGTGAAGCCATAGACCAGGGCGGCCAGGCCGGCGGTGACGACGGCCGTGCCGAGAGGGTCGTAGTGCGCCTTGCCTTCGGCCTTGCTCTCGCTCACCAGCCGGCGGGATCCGGCCAGGGCGATCAGGGCGATGGGCACGTTGACCAGCATGGTCCACCGCCACGAGCCCCACTGGACCAGGATGCCGCCCAGGATCACGCCGATGGCTATCGCGCTGCCGGAGACGGCGCCGTACACCCCGAAGGCCCGTGCCCGCTCTTTGGCGTCGGTGAAGGTCACCGTGATGAGCGAGAGGGCGGCGGGGGCTAGGAGGCCCGCGAACGCACCCTCGATGGCCCGGGCCACGAACAGCATGGACGCGTTCTCGGCCAGCCCGGCGAGGGCCGAGGCGGCGGCGAAGCCGACCAGGCCGATCTCAAAGATGCGCTTGCGGCCCACGAAGTCGGCGATGCGGCCACCGAGGAGGAGCAGGCTGCCGAAGCCCAGGGTATAGGCGGTGATCACCCACGCGCGGTTCGCCACCGAGATGTGGAGGCTGGCCTGGGTCGCGGGCAGGGCGATGGTGACGATCGAGGCGTCGAGGATGACCATCAGCTGGGCGAGGGCGATGATGGCGAGAGCTCGGAAGCGGCGGGGGTCGGCGACTTCACCCCCCGAGGTTCCGGAGGTGATGGCGGAGGTGGTGGCAGTGCTCATGAGGTCTGTCCTTTCGGATAGAGGTGAGTTGAGGGCGACGACCCACAGGCTCCTAACCTCTGTGTCAACCTGCCTGCGTAGGCAACTATTCCCTCCTCGGTGACTGCAAGCCGAGATAGATGTCTGCACAGGCACATGCGGGGTGCCATCCGGCTACCATGTCAGCCATGGCGACCGACCGTATGAGAGACCTCGACGAGGAAGCTTGGAGGGGGTTCCTGCTCACCCACGACAGGCTCTGGCGGGAGCTCGAGGCCGGGCTCTCCCGGCTTAACGTGAGCATGGCCGAGTACAGCGTGCTGGCTCTTCTCTCCGCTGCCGGCCCGACCGGCATGCGGATGTCGGACCTCGCCCAGCGCCGCCTGATGTCCACCGGTGGATTCACCCGCCTCGCCGACCGACTCGTTAGCCGAGGGCTGATCGAGCGGCGCCGGTCGGCCGTCGACGCCCGCGGGTTCGACGCGGTCTTGACCACTCAGGGACGGGCGCTCATGCGCAAGGCGTGGCGCCAGCATCACAGCGATCTCCGTGCGCTCTTCTTCAGCCGACTCGACGATGACCAACTCCGTTGTCTCGTCAGCATCTGGGCCAGCCTTGACTCCACTGTGGACCCAGCTACGGCGACGACGCCGCGAGCAGCAGTGGAACCGGAGTAGGTCAGAGGGGTTCGAGTATCAGAGGATTGGATAACCGGGGCGCCTGCCGCCCGGCGGCCTCCGGTCGCTCACGAGCTGACCCGGTCCTGTGCAAGTTGGCTACGGGTGGTGCGCACGACGGCCGCATAGCTGCGGTCGAGCTGGCCGACGACCAACGCATCGATGCCGACGCCGTCGTGCTCGCCCCCCGGTTCAAGGTGCGCGCCGAGCCGTTCGCGCCGCTCGGTCTCCGTCCAGTGCCG
>JBOGGF010000396.1:0-3832 GCA_050743965.1 Acidimicrobiales bacterium | reverse complement strand
CCGGGTCACGTCGTGGACGGCGTCGGCCGACACCGGAACCGTGCAGCGATGGGGCCGCCGAGTGCACCGGTGGGGCGCGGCAGTCGTGGGCGGGTTGGCCGCCGCCGCCGTGGCGGTCGGACCGCCGCTCGCCCGCTTCCTGGGGCAGCCTCACACGATCGGCCTCGACGCCATGGTGGCGGCAGGGGCGGTGTGGGTCCTCCTGTGCGTCGACCGCGGGCTGCTCCAGGCGAACCGGAGCTACCGCACCCTGTCGGCCAACTTGGTGGTCGAGGGTGGACTGCGCGCCGCCGGCGTGCTGGTCCTCGCCGGTGTGGGGCTCGGCGTGGCCGGGGCGGCCGTCGGGGTCCTCGGCGCCGAGCTGGTCACGGCGGTGCACGCCCGCCGGGTGGCCGATCGTGCCTGGACGCTCCCCGTGGGTGCCCCGCCCGCGCCGGCCGGCGGTGGTGCCAGGCAGGCCGGCGGCCATGTCGGCGATGGTCCGACCGCGCCGGCCGGGGGCCAGCAGTCGCGGCGTATCCTCCTCGTCGACCTGGTGGCGGCATTGGTGGCACTGGCAACGGTGGCATGGCTGCAGAACGTCGATGTCATCGTCGTCGGCCGGGACGCGCCCGGCGTGGCCGGGGCGTACGCTGCGGTCTCGGTGGCCAGCAAGGCGCTCGTGTTCGGGGCGATCGTGCTCGGGGGCTACCTGCTGCCCGAGGCGGCGATCCGTTGGCACCGCGGGGGGCACGCGCTGCGCGAGCTCGGGGCCACCCTGCTCTTCCTGGCGGCCCCGGCGGCCCTCCTCCTCTTGCTGGCCGTGGGCGATCCCCAGCTGCTGCTGCGGGTCGTCTTCTCCTCCCGCTACCTCGGCGCCGAGGCGGCGTTCGCATCCCTCGTTCTGGCGATGGTGTGCCTGAGCGTCACGGTGGTCCTCACCATGTACCTCCTGGCGGTGGGGCGCCGTCGGGTGGCGGCGTTCCTGGTCGCCGGCGCCGGCGCCGCCACCGCGGCGGTGGCGGCAGCCCACGGGGCACCGGTCGCCACCGCCCGGGCCGACCTCCTCGTCCAAGTGGTACTGGCGGCGGTGGTGCTGGCCGACTTCGCCGTCGCCCACCGGCGCCGGGTACGGTGACGGATCGTCACTGCCGGGGCAGTCCGGCGGTAGCGTCACGGTCCGGGGGGAAGCCCTAGGCTCGCTGGACTTGCCGGTGGCGGCGGCTGGTGCCGAGGAACGGGGGTCGCGGGCACATGGCCCATGCCGGACACGAACACGACGGCGAGGGTGGCCACACCGAGGGACACCCGGTGGTGCCCTGGTCGGCCGGGCAGGTGATCGAGCCCGCCCGCGGCCGGGTGGCCCGTGCCGATGGCGGCCGCCGGGGCGACCACCATCGTCGCCGGGTGAGGGAAGGCCCGGAGGCGACGGACACACGGGCGGCCGTGTCCGGTGCAACGGTGGTCGTGCCCGACCCGGCGGCGCTCGCCGCCACGGACGACCTGCCGGTGCTCGCCTCTGGCCTCGACTTCACCGCCCTCCGTCTCGCCGCGGTGCCGGCGCCGCCACTCCCGCTCGGCCTCCGGCTCGACGGGCCGGAGGCCCTGGCCGACGTCGCCCGGGCGGCCGGCATCGAGCGGATCACGGTCGTGGCGTGGCGGGACCTGGACGATCCCGAGGCGGGAGGGTCCGAGCTGCACGCCCACCACATCGCCACGAGCTGGGCCGAAGCGGGGATCGACGTGACCGTGCGGACCTCGGCCGTCCCCGGGGCATCAGAGGTCGTCTGGCGCGACGGCTACCGGGCGGTGCGGCGGGCCGGGCGCTATGCGGTGTTCGCCGGCACGATGTGGGAGGGCGTCCGCCGCCGCCCGGGACCGGGCGAGGGCCTGGTCGAGGTGTGGAACGGGATGCCCTTCTTCTCGCCCCTGTGGCACCGGGGACCGCGGATCGTGTTCCTCCACCACGTCCACGCCGAGATGTGGCGGATGGTGCTGCCGGCCTGGCTGGCCCGGGTGGGGGAGGAGGTCGAGCGATGGGTGGCGCCCCCCTTCTATCGCGCCAGCCGGGTGGTCACGCTCTCGGGCTCCTCCCGCCAGGAGATCTGCGGGATGCTCGGGCTGCGCCCGGACCGGGTATCGGTGGCGGCGCCCGGGATCGAGCCGCGCTTCTCCCCCGGCCCGGGGCGGTCGCCGGTGCCATTCGTGGTGGCGGTGGGACGCCTGGTGCCGGTCAAGCGGTTCGACCTGCTCCTTGCCGCCTTGGCCGAGGTCCGGTCGCACCGGCCGGACCTGCGGGCGGCCATCATCGGCGAGGGCTACGAGCGCTCGCATCTCGAGGCTCTGCGCCACGAGCTCGGTGCAGAGGACTGGTTGTCGCTGCCGGGCCGGGTCGACGAGGACGAGCTCGTCGAGTGGTACCGCCGGGCGTGGGTGGTGGCTTCGACGTCACTGCGCGAAGGCTGGGGCATGACCCTGACCGAAGCCGCAGCGTGCGGCACGCCGGCCGTGGCCACCGATATCGCCGGGCATCGCGACGCCGTCGTCGACGGCCAGACCGGCTTGCTGGCCCACGGCGCCCACGGGATGGCCTCGGCCCTGATCCGGGTCATCGACGACGAAGGGTTGCGGGGCCGGCTCGGGCGCCAGGCGATCGAGCGGGCCCGCTGGTTCACCTGGGGAGCTACCGCCCGCTCGACCCTCGAGGCACTGGCGAGTGAGGCCGCCAGCCGGCCCAGCCGCTCTCCCCACCGCTCTCCCCGCGGTTGATCAGCAGGCGCCCTGCCGCTGGCCCGGCGGCGCCCAGTCGGCCGGGCGGCCGGTGTGGTTGGACAGCTCGATCTGCCAGCGCCACCAGGAGCGGTCGTCGGCGTGCTCCCAATGCCGGAGCAGCCCGACCTCACCCCCGGCCAGCAGCACGGGCAGCCCGTGGAAGGAGTCGTCGGGCCAGACCTCGCGGCGCCGTGGTGGCCCGTCGCCGAGCTCGACCAAGGTCATGGGGGAGTACTCGCCCTCCCGGTCGAGGTCGCCGCGCGCCACCAACCGGTCCTCGTCGTCGTACACCTCGATCGAGGCGTGCGCCGGGGCGGCGTGGACCAGCACCCGTTGGAACCCACCCGCCGTCGTGCAGCGGCTGAACTCGAGGCCGTTCATCGCGCCGTCCCGGCTCCGCAGGTTCCACGTCCAGTTCATGCGCCGTCCTATACCCCGAGCCCAGTCGCCAACCCGACCCCAAGACCGCACATCGACTCGCGGAGTTTGCTCTCGCTGTTGTCTTCTTGCTCACCGCCAAGCACATCGACCAGCGTAACCACTGGTCACCGGCATTGCCGCCCTCGCCGCCCTCGCCGCCCTCGCCGCCCTCGCCGCCCTCGCCGCCCTCGCCTCGAGCCCCGGTCACCCCGACGGGTGCGCCACGGCCCCGGGCTCGCTCGCCGCCCGGCGACGCTCGGCCACCGCCCGCCCCCGCTCGACCACGGCGTCGGCACCGAGGAAGACGACGGCCGTCCAGGCCAGCTCGCCGGCGTCCCGGTAGGCGGCGGGCCAGTTGGCGCTCTCGGCCACCGGATGGAGCACCTGTCCTGCCACGACGGTGGCGCCGGCCGCCGCCACCAGGCCGACAGCCAGCAGCGCCGTCACCGCCCTCGCCTGGGGCAGGAGGAGGGCGGCAGCCACCGCCACGGCAGCCGCCACGCCGACGAGGGGGACGCTGACGGCGGCTCCGGCGCCGCCGGTCAGCACGGCCGCCAGGACGACCACCCACCATCGGGGCCGCCGGCCGCGCCGGGCGAAGGGCAGCCCGAGCACCGGCCCGCCAGCGGCGGGTGCCGGCGCGATCGGCACGGCATCCGCC
>JBOGGF010000395.1:0-3800 GCA_050743965.1 Acidimicrobiales bacterium | reverse complement strand
GCGCCGCCGACGGCGGCGGGCCACCGGGGGCTCGGGCGCTACGAGGGCGCGGCGTAGGGCCAGGGCACCGGGGGACCACCAGCGGCCTGGTCGGCAACCTGCCGGGTGTACCACCGCCGGAACCGCCGCACGGTCGGCGACGAGGCGAGGGTGAGCATCTCCTTCTCCGCGCAGAAGCGGTCCACCTCGTCGAGCTGCTCGGACAGCCGGAGCAGCATCTCCCATGCGCCGGCCGGGATGGTGGCGACGAGGTCGACCGTGGCCTGCCCACGGGCCAGCGCCTGGTCCACCTGGGCCCGCACGCCGGACGTCGCCGGGCCGAAGGCCGCCCGCACCTCGCCGGCCAGCTCGACCAGCCGGCGCGGCAGCTCGTAGGTGGCGGCGGGGGCCGCGGCCGACTCGAGGATCAGCGTGAGCTCGCGGAGCAGCGCGTCATTGTGCTGCTCGCTCTCCAGGTAGACGGCGAGCGGCAGCCCGTCGATGTGCACCTCGACGGGCGCCGTCACCCCGGTGGGCGCGGTGCCCCCGGAGAGCGCCGTGCCGCTCGGGGATGCGGTGGACCGCCCCGCGCCCGGCACCGCCCAGGCCCCGAGGTCCATGGCGGACGTCGGGTCGAGCTCGGCCCGCTCGGTCCCCGACGACGGCGCCAGGGTGAACCACACGATCTTCCCGTCGCCCGCGGGTGCCACCCCGCCAGCCCCGCGACCAGCTGCAGCCCGCGGCCGGTCTCGGCGTCCGGCTCGAAGTGCTTGGGCAGCGGGCCGTCCGGCACCCCGTCGGCCACTTCGACCCGGACGCACCGGCCCGCCGGCTCGATTCGCACCTCGACCGGGGTCCGGGCGTGGAGGAGGGCGTTCGTCACGATCTCGGACAGGAGCAGCTGGGCCGTCTCGACCGCGGCGGCGGGCCATCCGGCCAGGGCGGTGGCGACCCAGCGGCGGGCTTGGCCGGCCGCCGCGGCCCGGGGGTCGAGCACGACCGAAAGGGCGTCACCGGTTAGCAGATCGCCGGCGCAGCCGTCGCCCTCGCCAGTGCCGTCCAGGTCGCCCACCGCGCCGCCGACACCCCCATCGGCAGCACCCAGGCGACTGGGGGTCGCGCGCACCCGGCCAGCATCGCGCATCGGTGCAGCAGAAACCTGCACCGGCAATCGACCCGGTCGTTGCCGGCGCCGGGCGCTTGCCGGAGGTGCCGGCGCCGGGCGCTTGCCGGACAACCCCTCCGGTCCGCCGGTCACGGCAGGAGACCACTGCGCCGGAGGACGAGGACGCAGCAGTCGTCCTCCCGGTGGGGGCCGATGGAGCCGACGATGCGGTCGGTGAGCTCGTCGGCGTCCGCGTCGCCGCGCTGGCCGACCACGTGGCGGAGGCGTTCGAGGCCCGAGCCCAGCTCCTCGCCGCGCCGCTCCACCACCCCGTCGGTCACGAGCACCAAAGCATCCCCGGGCCGGAGGTGGAGCGTACCCTCGGGGGGCTTGCCGGCGGCGGGCCAACCGAGCGGGGGGTGCGACGGTCGCTCGGCGTAGCCGGCAGCGGTACCGGCGCCGCGCCGGCGGACGACGAGGGGGGGCAGGTGCCCGGCGTGGGACCACGTCAACTTGCCGGTCCCGGGCTCGAGCAGGCTGTACACCGCGGTGGCGAAGTCGTCGCCCCCTTCGCTCGCCGTCAGCAGGTTGAGAGCGTGGAGGATCTCCGCCGGCGAGCTGCCGGCGATGGCCAGTCCCCGGGCCGCGTTGCGGAGCTTGGCCATGAGCGACGCCGCGGGGATGCCGTGGCCACCGGCGTCGCCCACCGCGACCAGGTACCGCCCGGAGGGCAGCCGTACCGTGTCGAACCAGTCGCCCGCCACCGGCGAGCCGGCCGGGAGGTAGCGCGCCGCCACCTGGTAGCCGGGGACGGCCGGCAGGGTCGCCGGCAGCAGGGCCTGGGTCAGCTCGGCCGCGATGCGGCGCTCGTACTCGAACCGCCGGGCGTGGACGAGGGAGGTGCCGGCCCGTGCGGCCAGGCCCTCGGCTGCCGCCACGACGTGCGGCGGTGGCCGGCCGCGCCACGCGCCCGACGCCAGGCTCATCACCCCGATGACGCGACCCGACGCCGAGACCGGGACCACCAGGGCCGTCCAACCGCCGGCGCCGTCGAGGACGGTCCTTGCCTGGGGGTCGGCGTAGAGATCGTCCACCACCTGCTCGTCGACCACCGGCACGACTTGGCGGGCGCCGGTCCGGAAGGCGAGCGCCAGGACTGTGGGAGACGCCAGCGGCATCGCCGCGGGGTCCCGCAGCTCGGTCGAGAGCTCGGGCCGGCCCTCCACCTCGACGGCCACCCGCCGCAAGGAGCCGCCGCCGGCGACGTACACGGCGCAGAATTGGGCGAGGCGCGGCACCGCCAGGCGGACCAGGCGATCGACCACGCCGCGAGGATCCAGGGCATTGGCCATCAGCCGCGTCCCCTCGCTCAGCAGCTCCAGCGTCTCGCGATCGACCCGGCGGGCCTCCCCGAGGTGCACCCGGTCGATGGCCAGCGCGCACGCCGCGGCCACGATCTCGACCAGGCGGGTGTTGCTGTTGCCCAGTGGTGCGGGGATGCTCCAGGCCATCGAGACCATCCCCACCGGCCGCGGCTGGCCGACGAGCGGCACGAACACCCATGAGCACCACGGGCTCGGGGCGCCGGCGAGCGTCGGATGCTCCTTGTCCCGATCGGCGATGGTGCGCCAGAAGGCCGGCTCACCCCGCCGCAGCACGGCTGCCGCCGGCACGTCGGCATCGAGGGGGACGGGACCGGACGCCAGCTCGGCGAGGTCGGTGACCACCCCCTCGAGGGCGACGGGCACGAGCAACGCCCCGTCGTCGGACAGGAGGTGCACCGCCACTGCGTCGGCCCAGAGGGCATCGCGCAGGCCGGCGGCGGCCACCGTGGCGGCGCCGGCTACCGTGCTGGCGCGGGCGAGGCGGTCGACGACCCGCTGGGCGAACGCCAGCGCGGTCCCGGGCGCCGACGCATCCGCTGCCGGCGCGTCGCCCGCGGGTTCGCTCATGCGGCCGGCGGGAGGGTCCCCACCCCCACCCGCTGCGACAGACCCACCCACGCCCGCCTCCGACCCGACCCTGGTAGCGATGGTTTCGGTGCGGAAGCCTAACGCTCACCGGGTAGCGGCGAGCTGGACGCCGGCCGCACCTGGCCGGGGGCGGGTTGGGAACCGGCGGCGGCCGCGGCGGCCGGCTACGCCCCGACGATGGCCCGGTGGGCGTCGCCGACGGCCGCGATCAGCCGGTGCCCGAGCACGAGGACCGACAGCCACAGCAGGGCGAGCACGGCCAGGAGGACGATCCCGGCCGGCCGGGAGAATGCGGCGACCACGTAGCTGGCGGTGGCGGTCAGCCCGGCTGCGAGGTAAAGCAGCCAACAGCGGAGGGTGAGCCGTCGGGACGGGTGCCCCGGCGGCAGGCAGTCGCGCAGGGCCTGGTACGGGCACCAGAAGTTGGCCACCGGGACGAACCAGAAGGCGATGCCCCATCCCGGGGTGTGCCGTCCTGGCAGCCCGAGCCAACGAGCCGCCTTGGCGGCGCGGTGCTGCCACACGAGGAAGAGCACGCCGGCTGCACCCTTGACCAGCAGCGAAAGGTACGCGTAGGTGACGTAACCGGCCGACTGGCTGGGCGGTGTCGGGGCTCGGGCCCCGGCCTGGGCGGCGTGCCAGGCCACCCGCACCCAGTGGAAGTAGGCGGCCAGCGCCGCGGCGTCGGCGAGCCGGAGCACCGCGCCGCCCACGGTGACGGCGGCGAAGGCGACGATCGCCAC
>JBOGGF010000394.1:0-4586 GCA_050743965.1 Acidimicrobiales bacterium | reverse complement strand
AGGGATGCCGTTCCCACCCTGAAGGGCGGGTCGACCGTGGGCATCCCGTCCAGCCCGGGGATCTGGCTGCCCGACGCCGAGCCGGCCGGAAGCTCCTCATGCCCTCATCGAGGACACCGAGGTGCTCCAGGGCTTCCCCCATGGCTGGACCGAGGCGGCCGATGAGGGCCGCCGCAATGGTCCACGCTGGAAACTGACCGGCAACGCCGTGACCGTCGGCGTCGCTCGTTGGCTCGGTGAGCGACTGGCGGCTCCGGGAGAACCGTGTGGCGGCGCTTCGCTCCCGCACGAGGACGGATCACCGTGGCCCACGGCCGCGTGGGGGGACAGCACCGGCGTCTTCCGGATCGACGTCAGCGAGTACCCCCGCCACGAGCCCTACCGGCACCTGCGCGACGCGATCGACGAGGACGCCGCCCGTCCGATCACCAATCGAGGCGCCTGCGGTTTCTACAGGCGGACGCTTGCCGCCAAGCTCCGGTTCGACCCGAAGTTCATCGACGACGTCATCGAGCACATCGAAGTGACCGATTCGGTCGAGAGCGTCCCCGCCTGAACCAATTCGCTCGGGGGTTTCGTTCCGGGCGGCCCGCATCGAGACGATCACCCCGGCGAGGGCCTCGTCGTGATGGCCCGGTTCGGCGGGGTGCTCCCTCGTGACTCCCTGGCGGCGGCGGTCGCCCGGGGGGTGGCGGTGCGAGGGAAGCCTCGGCCTCCTGGCCGGATTGGTGCTCCGCCTCGGGCACTGGCTCGTGAGCGGCATCGGCGGCTGGCGCTATGGCGCGCTCCCGGGCGGCTTCTCGAGGTACACGAGCCGGTCCCGGAGGGTCTCGTCGACCACGGTTCCGACCGCCGAGACGATGGCGCTGATGCCGGCTCGACGGCGTGAGAAGCGCGACGAGAGGGCAATGAGCACCCCCGGGTGGTGCCCGCCGGTGGTCAGGCGATCAGCTGCAAGGCGAGCGAAGTCCGCGACGTTCTCGGTGAGCAAGACGTAGCCGTTCGCCTCGGCGGCCGCCAGAATGTCGGAGTCCGACCGGCCGGTCAGACCCAAATCAGCGACCGTGCGGGGCTCGATGCCACTGGCCCGCAGCGCCTCGGCGAGCGCTGGCGGGTACATCTCGTCGAGCAGCAGCTTCAAGACTGCGATGCTGAGGCCGTCTCGCGGCGGTGGAGCTCGATCCGCGCGTCGATCTCCTCGGGGTAGGCGGCTCGGTACCGCAGCGCCGCTTCGATCTGAGGTCGGCTCGAGACCGACTCTTCGACCAGCGTTTCGATGGGCTCCGGCTCTGCGGCCAGGTCGTCGATCCACATCGCGACCTCCCATACGTCGGGTCCACCGAGCAGCCCGGCGCGCCGCCCAGTGGGGCCGTCCCGAAAGGTGATCAATGGATGCTCGTCGTGCCTGACCCCCTCGTCAGCGTAGCGACGCAAGCGGTCGGACAGGGTCTCGCCGGCCGCCCGGGCTCGCAAGCGGAGCCGCTGGGCCAGGCTGTCTTCGAGGCGCACCGACACGTTCTCGGACATGTCTCCAATGTAGCACACTGTCCGCACACGGCGGTCGGGAACTGGAGTCCTGGTGGCCTCGGGCGCGTGGATCGCCTACGGAGCGTCGGGGGGCGGTGGCCACACCCCCAAGCCGAGAGCCACGACGCCATCGCGCCAGGGTGCCGGACCGACCGGTCCCACCACCCGTGCCGAGTCGCCCGCGGTACCCACTCCATCGCCCTACCTCCAAGAGATCGCCTTCTTCAACCCCACACTCGGCTACGGGCTCTTCCGGCGGACACCAGCCGGCTTCTGCGAGCTGGCGGTGGCCAAGACCACCGACGGCGGGTCGCACTTCGCCGCGCCGGTGCCGGTAGCGCCGTGCGACCGTTTCGGTGGCGCCACAACCGGGCTGGCCCTCGACGACCATGGCGACGGCTTCGTCTACGGCACCTCGCTCTTCGTGACGCACGACGGCGGCACGAGCTGGCAACTCGATCCCCAGCCCGGGCTGGTGTCTCGGTGGAGGCCCTCGGCAGCTCGATCTGGCTGCTCGAGGCCGACTGCGCCCAACCGGTGAGCTCGACACGCCCGCAGCGCTGCCCGCTCCAGGTCTCCGAGTCCACCGACGGCGGCCGAACCTGGGCCCCGAGTCCTGCGCAGCCGGCCCCGGCCCCGGTGACAGGTCATCCGGGGCATTGGTGGGCGTCGCTCGTCCGGGTGAGCACCACAGCGGCCTACGTGGTCGCCGCCCCGGCGACACCGGAATCGCCCCCGGCCACGACGCCGGGGACAGTCCCCCTCTACTCGACCGCCGACGGCGGGCGGTCCTGGGTGAAGCGCTCGATCCCGTGCGGGTCGGACGCCCAACGAGCGATCCTCTCGGCCGCCCCCAGTGGGACGCTGTTCGCCGTCTGCGGCTGGTTCTCCCAGATCGGTGGGCAGCAGCAGAAGGCGGTCCTCGTCTCGACTGACGGGGGGACGACCTGGTCGAAGCGGGCGACATGCGGCGGACCGCCGTTCGGCAACCCGCCGTGCTCTTTGGCGTCGGGAGAGGCGCCGCTGCCCATCCTCACGCGAGGGCACTTGGAGACGGCGACACTGGCCCGCCCCGCTCGAGGCGACCGCACCGAGGATCCGAGCCAAGACGTCGGTGCCGTTCGAGGCCCCGCTCACCCTCCCGCCGTCTCTGTCCGCCACGGCGAAGGTCACCCGGAACGGCTACGCGGTCTCCCTGTTCGAGTGCTCGCACGTGCTCCGGTTCGACGCACCGGCGATCGGCACGGGCGCCTGCGGAGGCGTCGGTCAGAAGTTTGGGAGCTTCGGGGGCGAACGGCAGGCCTCGGCGAGAGCAGCCAGAGCCGCCGTGCGCAAGGAGGCCGCGGAGACGGGCTCGTCGCCCCGCCGAGCGTGGTGGTCGAAGCCTCCTGGCTCCTCAGCCGGCGCACCGGCGCACCGGCGCACCGGCGCGCCGGCGCGGTTCGCTACGCGGTGGGGTTCTCGTCCGGGGGCGGCGGGCCGCCATCCGTCCGGCTCCACACCGATCCCAGGCGCTGCCCCGGCCGCCGGTGCGGTGGCCGCTTCGGCTCGACGGCGGCACCGACGTGACGCCGCGTGCCGGACCATGGCGCCGGTGGCGCGATGAGGCGGTCGGCCAGGTGGTAGGCGACCGTCTCGTAGTTGACCCGCCAGCCGCGGAAGTCGGGCCACGCCTCCTCGGCACTGCGCTCCATCAGGAAACCGACCCGTTCGAGCATCTTGACGGCGTCCTCGAACTCCTCGAAGGTCACGCTGATCGGGCCCTCCGGGTCCGGGTCCGGGTCGACGCGCCACCCGATCGTGCGGGCGATGCGGTTGAGGGTGGTGAAGCCCATCCGCAGGCACAGCCGGGCGTTGGAGGATGCCGTGTCGGGCGACAGCGCCAGGTGCATGGCGGCGGCATCGAGCACGGCGAGGAGCCCGAGGAGCCAGGAGAACCACGGCTCGGGTGAACGGAAGAGGAGCAGGACCGGGTACGTCGTGTGGCTTTCGGCCACGCCGGCCGCCCACTCCTCCCACGCCGAGTACAGCTCGGGCAGGGTATCGGAGATCCGGACCAGTTGGTGCCGGGCGAGCAGCTCCGGTCCCCAGGCGGGGAGCCCGGCCCGGCTCTCCAGCATGGCCACCAGGCCCTCCCGCTGGCTGAAGGCGCTGTAGAGCGCCGGGAGGTAGGCGATCTGCAGCGCCACCACCACGACCCAGACGGCGCCGCAGGCGACGTCGACGGGGAGGTTCTCGGCGCCCCCGGGGTGGACGGCGCCCACGGTGAACAGCGCACCGAGTGCCTGCTGGAGACCGTCGACCACGCGGTGGGTGGTCAGCTGGAGCATGAGCCCGAAGCCGAGGATGAACGAGGCGGCCCAGAAGACCAGCTGGGCCAAGAGGGTCACCGGTCCCATCGGGGCGAGGACCGCGTCCTTGGCCTCATAGGAGGGGAAGGCGCGGGCCAGTCCCACGAAGACGAGGCGCACGGCGCGGTTGACGACGAGGCTGAACCGCTCGAAGCCGGCGGGGCGCCGCGGCAGGACCATAGTGAAGAGGACGCTCGCCCCGGTCACCAGCACGATGGCGAGCCCAACGGCGTACAGGACGGCGCTCATCCGGTCATCCCGCGGCTGCGCCCGGCCGTGTCCCGGTCCGCCGGCACCTCATTGGCGGATGTCGGGAGGGTCCTGGGCCGCACGCACCGGCAGAGTAGTGGCTCACCTGGGGCAATGCCGGCTGCAACCGCAACGCCGCGCCTGCGCCCGCCGGGCGACGATCCGCCGGTTCCAGTTACCCTTGGTCGGTGCCCGTCGTCGACCGTTGCAACGTCCGGATCTCCGGCTTGCCCGACGGCCAGCCGATGCTCTTCGCCCACGGCTTCGGTTGTGACCAGCACATGTGGCGGCACGTCGCGCCGCGGTTCGAACCCGACTTCCGGGTGGTCCTCTTCGACCACGTGGGCGCCGGGAGCTCCGACCTTGCCGCGTACGATCCCGACCGCTACGGCTCCCTCGACGGCTATGCCGACGACGTCCTGGCCATCTGCCGCGAGCTCGAGCTCGACGATGTGGTCT
>JBOGGF010000393.1:0-5082 GCA_050743965.1 Acidimicrobiales bacterium | reverse complement strand
GGCCTGGAAGAAGGCGACGGCGTCGTGGACGATGTCGGTTCCGGCGACCTTGGCGATGGTCCGCAGGAGGGCGTGCGTGGCCAGCCCGAGCGCCCGGAGCGAAACCCGGGTGGGAAGGAGCAGGGCCCGGAAGAGGCGGTTCTCGAGGAAGTGGGTGAGGCGTCGGGGGGCGTCGAGGAGGTCGAGGGCATTGCGGGTGGGCGGGGTGTCAACGACGACCACGTCGTAGTCGCCCTCCTCGGTGAGCTCGTAGAGCTTCTCCATCGCCATGTACTCCTGGGTCCCCGAGAGGGCACCGGCCAGGCTCTGGTAGAGGCGATTGGACTGGATCGCCTCAGCCTGCTCGGGCGTCCGGGCGTACCGCTGCACCAGCTCGTCGAACGTCCCGCGGGCGTCGAGCATTACCGCGTGGAGCTCGCCGGACCAGTCGCCCTCGACCAGGACGGGGACGTTGGGCACCGACTCCACCCCGAGGGCGTCGGCGAGGCGGCGGGCCGGGTCGACGGTCACCACGCACGCCTTCCGCCCGGTGCGGGCGGCCGCCAGCGCGAACGTCGCCGACACCGTCGTCTTGCCGACGCCGCCGGGACCACAGCACACCACCACGTGGCGGTCGGCCAGTAGTGCGTCGAGGGTGGGCAGGACGACCGTCATACCCGGTCGACCTCAGGGACCAGGCGACCGATCTCGTCGGCCAGGGCGCCCGCCAGCCGCCCCAGCTCCACCGGGCCGATCGACGGCGTGTCGAGGTGCGGGGTCCGTAGCTGGGGGAGCGGCAGCTCACGTCGGAGCCGGTCCACCTGCTCGGTCGCCAGGGCCACCCGGCGCAGGCGGAACGCGCGGGCGGCCTCGAGCGCCTCGACCTGGTCGGTCGCAAGGCGCACCCCGGCGGCCTTGGCGGCCGTCTCGACGTCGACGGACAGGCCGGCGGGTGCCTCGTCCCAGCCGTTCACCACGACCGGCCCGAGCTGCACCCCGGCCTTGTCCTCCACCAGGTAGGCCGCCTCCACCGTCTCGCTCACCGGCAGCTCCTCGGGCAAGGTCACGAGCAGCACCCGGCATCGCGCCGGGTCGGTCAGCAACTCGACGACGTCGGCCGCCTGCGTCCGCACCGGCCCGCTCCGGGCGGCGTCGAGGAGCCCGCTGGCCGAGGTCAGGAAAGTCATGGCGTGCCCGGTGGCCGGTGCGTCGACGACGATGACGTCGGCGATGGACGCCCGCTCCAGCTGCTTCACCTTGCCGAGCACGAGCACGTCGCGGATGCCGGGGATGGCCGTGGCCACGACGTCGAGGACCCCCGACGACACCAGCCGGCGCGACACCCGCTGGAGCCCGTGGTCCGCCAGGTACTCGAGCAGTGCGTCGTCAGGCGTGAGGCGCCGGCCCTCGATACTGCCCGTGCCGCCGGCAGGCGCGAACAGGGCGCCCTGCTCGTAGTCGAGGCTGCCCGACTGGCCGAAGGCGGCGGCGATGCCGGGCCGACCCTCGAGCTCGACCAGCAGGACGCGCAGGCCGGCTTCGGCTGCCATGCGCGCCATGGCGGCGGCGATCGTCGTCTTGCCGACGCCCCCCTTGCCGGCCACCACCCACACGCGGCTCTCTGCGCAGAACGTGGCGACGTCCATCTACTGCCAGCGTAGCGTCGCCGAGGCCCCGTTCGACGGCCCGACAATCAAAATCCCTGGTCAACGCCCTTGTCAGCGCGAAACGTTGGCCACTACCCTGGCAGCGACGGTAGGGAGGGGACCGGAAGCGCGGAGTGGCGATGCGGCACGGAGCAGAGGTGTGGCAGGCCAAGGCAGCATGCCGGGGCCCACAGGCATCGGCGTTCTTTCCGCCCGCGTACGCGGAGCGAAAGGACGACCGAGTGGCGCGCGAGGCGCGAGCCAAGGGGATCTGTGCGCGCTGCATCGTGCGCGAGGACTGCCTCGGCTACGCCATCCGCATAAGGGAGCCGCACGGCATCTGGGGTGGGCTCAACGAAAACGAGCGCAAGCAGGTGCTCGAGCGAAGGGCTGGCTGAGGGCTCGCCGCGTTTCGCCGTGCCGCTGGCTTCAGGGCGCGGCCATGCCGAGCGGGCTCGGCTAGCGGTGGGCGGAGCGACTGCCGCGGCCCTGGGAGCGTGCGGGCACGGGTGTCGCCACCACGCCCCAACCGAGCATGGTCGGGATCGTGGCCACGAGGAGGACCAGAAGCACGAACGTGATCACGTGGACCGTGGTGCACCACAGGCAGATGTTGCCGATGATGAGCAGCTCGGCCGCCACCAGATAGAGCACGAAGGCGATCCCCGCCACCGCCAGCACCAGCCGGGCCAGGTGGACACGGCGGTCGGCGGCTCGCCAGGCGGCCGGGAGGTTGAGGGCGGTCATCGCCAGGAAGAAGGCCAGCCCGAGCACGGCCACGGGAATGCCGAGGAAGTGCGATTGGGCGCTAGTGGTCACCTTCTGGCAATTGACCACCCCGGAGTCGGCGCAGACCAGGCGCACCTTGGCGAAGTGGTCGACCGTCAGGTAGACGGACACCCCGAGGCCGGCCAGCGACAGAAAGAGGGCGAGCGCCGAGCGCCATTGTGGCGCCGAGTATGTGATCTCGCTGCCGTCGGTGAGGACGTCCCTCAGCCGGGCCACCACCGCGGCGGCCATCTCAGACGCTGATGTTGAGGGCCTTGGCGGCCGCCTTGACGCCCGCGCTGCTGCACACCGCTCCCGGTTTGCCGCCGTCGACGCTACAGACCCCGGCCGACAGGTAGTTGGACGTCCCGATGATGGCCTGGGTGACCGCGTTCTTGGGGTCGCTCAGGTCGCTGGCAATCTGCTGGCGCGACAGCCCCTGCAGGATCATCGGCGAGAAGCTGGCGCCCGAGAAGATCACCTTGTTGTCGACGTCCATGAACGGGATTGTCCGGCCGCCGCTGCTTGATGTCGCCGATGTCACGTCGTAGCGAGACACCAGCTTGGACTGGTGCTTGGTGAGCGACTGCAGTGTGGCCCAAGCTCGGCCTGTGCTGGCCTTCTGATTGCTGTAGACCTCCCGTAGGGCCGCCGCCAGGTACGAGCTCTTGAGCTTGGCGTTGACGAAGGTGAACGTCTGCGTACTGGGTGCGATGTCTGTCGGTGCCGACGCCATCGTCTGGAGGCCCGAGATCGCGCCGAAGCGGGAGAGCGACGCGACGACGGCCCACCGCTCGGCGGCGCAGAAGGGGCAGAACTCGCCTCCCATGAAGAAGAAGGTCGGCTTGCCTGTGACCGTGTAGGGCGGCTGGCCGGTCTCCACCCGGGGCGGTTTGACTGTGACGGCGGAGGCGGAGGATGTCACGCCCACCTTGTCGTAGACGGAGGACGGCACGTGGGTCACGGCGCTGAGGACCGAGGACGGCACCGGGCCCGGCTTGGCCGCGTTGGTCGAGCTTGTCGGCGAGCCGCCGAAGACCTTCACTGCCACGAGCACGATCACGACGACCAGGACCACGGCCACGATGCCCCACGTGAGCAGGGTCGAGGCCGAACGGCTGCTGCCCGAGGCAACCGGCCGCCGGACGGGCCGGTTCGGGCGGCCGTTCCTCGCCGCGGCGGCACCCTTGGCGCCGGCGGGACCCTGGCGTGCCGGGCGGCGGCGGGCAGAGGCTCCCTTGGCCGGGGCCTTGCCCCGGTCGGCCTTGCCGTTGGGGCTGGCGTTCCGGCCAGCGCCGCGGCCGGCCCGGGGGGGACGGGCTCCACGTCCGCCCGCTCCGGTGCCCGGTCGGCCCGCGTCGCGCGCGTCGACCGAACGGCTCTGCTGGCGGCTCCGTTCCTTGTCTGCCGCCGACCGACTCGGCTTGTCCTCGGCGCTGTCTGCCATCGGGCTTCGGTTCCTCATGCGTGCAGCGGCTGCAGCGGCTGCAGCTGCTCGATCGACCGACCAGGACGGTGCACGGTCGCGTTCCCGGTCTGGCCCGGCGGGAGTGGCACTTCGCCATCGCCACGCGCCGGCCCGGTCAGCGTAGACCAGGCACGTCGGTCGCGGGTTCGCGGGCGGCCAAAGCCTCCGTCCGGAGCCGAGCGGCCCACCGGTGCCGCCGATAGCCTGCCCTCGTGTCCAGCCCGCCGTGCCCCCCGGCTCCTGACCGGCCCGGGGATGCCCCACCGCCGACGGGCACGGTGGTGCTCCGGCCGGCGTCGACGGTCATGGTGGTGCGGGACGGCGACCACCCCACGGCACCGCTCGAGGTCCTCATGGTCCGGCGCAACCTCCACTCGGACTTCGTCGGCGGGGCCTACGTCTTCCCCGGCGGGGCCCTGGACCCCGACGACGGGGGAAGCGGGGCAGCGGCGCGCTGCACCGGCCGCACCGACGCCGAGGCCAGCGCCGTGCTCGGCCTGCCTGGAGGCGGGCTGGCCTATTGGGTGGCGGCGCTGCGTGAGTGCTTCGAGGAGGCCGGGCTCCTCCTCGCCCGCCTTGGGGACGGCCCCGAGCTGCTGTCGCTGGCCGACGAGCAGGACGCCGGGCGGTTCGCCCGACATCGGCTCGACGTCAACGCCGGTCGGCGCTCGTTGCTCGACGTCTGCGGGGAGGAGGACCTGCGGCTCCCGCTCGACCAGGTGCACTACTTCTCCCACTGGATCACGCCGGAGGGACCACCCCGTCGCTACGACACCCGGTTCTTCGTGGCGGCCGCCCCGCCGGACCAGACGCCCGCCCACGACGCCGGGGAGACGATCGCCGACGTCTGGGTCCGGCCGGCCGATGCCCTCGACCGGCACCGGGAAGGCGAGATCGAGCTGATCTTCCCGACCATCCGCACCCTGCAGACCATCGGCCGATGCGCCTCCGCCGCCGAGCTCTTGGCGGTGGCCGAGGCCGCCGCCCCCTCCCTCGCCGGGGTGGCACCGTACCTGCCCCGCATCGTGGTGGACGGCCGCGGGGCGCGGGTTCTCCTCCCTGGCGATCCCGGCTACGACGCGGCCACCACCGCCGTCCCACCGCCGGGGACGGCGTTCAGCGGGATGGGGCGGACGGCCTCCCTTGCCGCCAATCCGGACCCGACCGGCTGGCGCGGCGCCACCGGCGGGCGCGGGAGCGGCGGGGTGCAGGGGGCCACCG
>JBOGGF010000392.1:0-2364 GCA_050743965.1 Acidimicrobiales bacterium | reverse complement strand
CGCGTACTCCGACGCGTAGGGCTGGGATCCCCAACCCACGAAGCGGTTGCCGTTCGACAGGGTCTGGACGCTCCCCTGGCTCGTCGTCAGGGTACGGGGGTCCGGCAGGTACTCCTCGAGGAGGGTGACCTTCCGCCGGGCCTCGTCGACCGAGAGGGCCAGCCCCCGCGACCGGACCGCCACGTCGGGCGGTGCCGACCCGTCGTCGAAGAGGGTCAGGGACCCGTCGGGGGCTCGGATGGCGTCGTGCTGGTACTGGAACTGCGCGTCCTCGGCCACGTCGAAGTCGCTGCGCTTGCCGTTCAGCCGCCAGACGATGTCCCCGCTCTTGCGGTCGATCTTGTACACCGCCCACGTGTGGCGGGCCGACACGAGCAGGGTGCCGTCGGGCTCGACGTCGATCGAGTTGGCGTGGAAGAAGTCGTACTCCCCGCCATTGGCGGGAATGGCCGACGGGGAGGCGTAGGACTCGGCCAGTGCGACGTGGTCGCGGGGGTCCCACTCGAACAACAGGTTGCCGCTCGCCACGTCGACCTCCTGGATGAGCGAGTCGAGCAATTGGCCCCGGCGAGGGCCGCCGATCGAGCGGAGATCGGCACGCTCGGTGCGGTAGGCGGTGAACAGCGCCGTGCCGCCGGACGTGAGCACGAGCTCGTGCAGGTCGCCGTGCAGCCCGTGGGCGCCCCGCACGCGGGTGATCTCACGGTACGACGTGTCGGCGATGACGTACTCGCCCTTCCCGTAGCCCTGGGGGATCACGATCTCGCCCTCCCACCAGGTGAGGACGGGCCGACCCCGGTACTGCTGGACCTTGAGGTTGGTCGCAGCGTGGCCCGCCGGCAGCACCCGGTGGAACCACACCAGCCGACCCTCGTTGTCGACGATCATCGGGCCACGCTGGCCCGGGCCGGCACCCGACGTGAGGAAGACGTAACCGGGGGCCACGCCGTCCGCCGGGACCTCCAGCGTGGTCTCGAAGGGCAGGAGGTCGGGACGGGAGCGAAAGCGGTCGACGTCCGGTGAGCTGGCGGGAGGGGACGAGACCCACTCGGAGATGCCGACGCCGGCGCCGGCCAGGACGACGGCGGCCCCGGCACCGATCAGGAGGTGCCGCCGGTGGAAGCGACGGTGCAGCAGCCCGCGCTCTTCCGGCGGGCCGCCCTCCGGCGAGCCGCCCTCCGGCGAACGGCCCTCCGGCGAGTGCGCGGTGTCGGAGCCCGAGGAGGCGTGCGGCTCGTCGACGACGCCGCCATCAGGTGCCCGCATGCTGCCACCGTTGCTCACCGCCAGCCACTGTGCCAACGCAGGCTGTGGCGCTCCTGAGCCCAAGGTGAGATTCCCTGAGAGGGCGCTTCACCTCGGCAGTTGCGGCGGGACGTGGTTGTGCCAGAGGCCGTTCGACGTGGAGAGCGACCGAGGCCGGGCCGTGTACGCGTCGACTGCAGGGCCGGCCGGCTCGAAGCGGCGGTCCCGCGCCGGACGACCTAACCTCCCGGGTGGCACGCAAGAGGCGCCACCCACGACGGCGACGGCTGGAGCGGGGTCCGGGCACGGCGAGGAGAGGGACGGCATGCGGATCGACTGGGACGTCACCGTGACGATGGACGACGAACTGGCGCTCTCCGCCGACGTCTTCGGTCCCGACGACGACGGCCGCTACCCGGCCATCGTCTCCTACGGTCCCTACGCCAAGGGCCTTCCCTTCCAGGAGGGCTACCCCCGCCAGTGGGAGAAGATGGTGGCCGAGCACCCCGACGTCGCCGCCGGGTCGTCCAACCGCTACCAGAGCTGGGAGGTGGTCGACCCCGAGAGGTGGGTGCCGCACGGCTATGCGGTGGTGCGGTTCGACTCCCGGGGCGCCGGGCGCTCCCCCGGTGTCGTCAACCCGCGCTCGCACCGGGAGACCGAGGACCTCTATGCCTGCATCGAGTGGGCGGCGGCCCAGTCGTGGTGCAACGGCAAGGTGGGGCTCTGCGGCATCTCGTACTTCGCCATCAACCAGTGGCACGTGGCTGGCCTCCGGCCGCCGCACCTGACGGCCTTGATCCCGTGGGAGGGAGCCGGGGACTACTACCGCGACTCGACCCGCCACGGCGGGATCCTGACCGACTTCCCGGCCAACTGGTACGCCCGGCAGGTCGAGAGCGTCCAGCACGGGCTCGGGTCACCGGCGGTCAACCCGAACAGCGGGTTGCGGGTCACCGGCGACGAGGACCTGTCCAGCGAGGAGCTGGCCGCCAACCGGGCCGACCTGGGCGCCGAGCTGCGCAACCGGCCCCTCGACGGCCCCTGGTACCGGGAGCGCTCGGCCGACTGGTCCAAGGTGACCGTGCCGTTCCTCTCGGCCGCCAACTGGGGCGGCCA